>NZ_JBICKE010000076.1:0-49145 GCF_043103865.1 Pseudomonas sp. yb_5 | reverse complement strand
CCGTTCACCGTTGCCGCCACTACCGTATTCGCGGGTAAACCCGCTCCTACAGGGGGGACCTTGTGTCGCGAAAGGGCCGCACAGCGGCCCCCGATAATCTGCGCATCAAAGCCGAAATCCCGGGGCCGCTGTGCGCCCCAATCGCGACACAAGGCCGCTCCCACAGGGGGCGTGTAGCCCGCTGAAGGTCAGTGATGCTTGCGCGGCACCGGCTTGAGCAGTTCATCCGGCGGCATCTCGCACTTGATCTTGCGCCCCAGCAGCGCTTCGATCGCCGGCAGCTGATACGAGTCATCCTCACCGGCAAAGCTGATCGACACACCGCTGGTGCCGGCACGGCCGGTACGGCCAATGCGGTGCACGTAGTCGTCCGGGTCTTCCGGCAGGGTGAAGTTGATCACGTGGCTGATGCCATCGATATGGATCCCGCGCCCGGCCACGTCGGTGGCCACCAGCACGGTGATGCGCCCCTCGCGGAAGCTCTCCAGGGTTCGGATGCGCTTGTGCTGCGGCACGTCGCCCGACAGCTGGGCGGCATTGATGCCGTCGCGTACCAGCTTCTCCTCGATGCGCCGCACTTCGTCCTTGCGGTTGGCGAACACCATCACCCGTTCCCACTTGTTCTGGGTCACCAGGTTGTACAGCAGTTTGTACTTGTCGCTGCCGGCCACCGCATACACGTGTTGCTCGACCGTTTCGCTGGCCACGTTCTCCGGCTCGATCTCGACGATGGCCGGGTTGGTGGTCCACTGCTTGGCCAGGTTCATCACATCGTCGGTGAAGGTGGCGGAGAACAGCAGGGTCTGGCGCTCGCTTTTCGGCGGTGTCTGACGAATGATTTGGCGGACCTGGGGGATGAAGCCCATGTCGAGCATGCGGTCGGCTTCGTCAAGCACCATCACCTCGACCATGTCCAGGTGCACTTCGCCGCGCTGGTTGAAGTCCAGCAGGCGGCCAGGGGTAGCCACCAGGATATCGCAGTGGCGCGCTTCCAGGGCTTTGAGCTGCTTGTCGAAGTCCATGCCACCGACGAAGCTCATCACGTTCAGGCCGGTGTACTTGGTCAGGGCAGCGGCGTCCTTGGCGATCTGCACCACCAGTTCGCGGGTGGGGGCAATGATCAGCGCGCGCGGTTCGCCCATGTAGCGCTCTTTAGGCGGTGGCGTCTGCTGCAACTGGGAAATGATCGAGATCAGGAAGGCGGCCGTCTTGCCGGTACCCGTCTGGGCCCGGCCGATGGCGTCCTGGCCCCGCAGGGTGTAACCCAGGACCTGCGCCTGGATCGGCGTGCAGTACGGGAAGCCCAGGTCGTGGATGGCGTGCATCAGCTCGTTGGACAGCTTGAAGTCGTGGAAGCGGGTTTTGCCTTCCTGTGGCTCGACCACGAAGTCTTCGGGCTTCCACAGGCTCGCCTGCGGCTTGGGCTTGCGTTCGCGGCGCGGTTTGTCCTTGGCCGGCTGGTCGGCAGGTGGCGTAGCGGCGGCAGGTGGCTCAGCCTTGGGGGCGGGGGTGGCATGTGGTGCGGCCGGTTTTGCCGCGGGCCGGGCTTCCGGCGTCACGCTGGCAGCAGGAGCGGCGGCTTGCGGCGCGGCCTCTCCCTTGCCGAATATTTTTCTGAGTGCTTTGAGCACGGTCGTCTCATCAACTGATTAAGGAATGTACGCCGGGCAGTGTAATGCAAGATCCGGGCGCGGCGTAGCGGAATACGCCCACAACTACAAGCGAGGCTGCCTATTGCAGCTGCTTGCTCAGCCAGTCGTGGATATCGTTCAGTTCTTCGACCACCACTTCGTGTTCCATCGGGTATTCGTACCAGCGGGCAGCGACGCCCCAGATGTTCAGGTACTCGAAGGCGGTACGGCCCATGGACGGGATTACCACTGGGTCATGCACGCCATGCAGGCACAGGGCCGGGGTGCGTTGCTGGCAGGCACTCAACTGGTGCTGGTCATTGAAAGTGGGGGCATAGGTGGACAGGGCGATCACCCCGCCCAGTGCTTCCTGCCACTTTATATAGGCAGTGTGCAGCACCACCGCGCCGCCCTGGGAGAAGCCGGCCAGGAAGATCCGCGACAGGTTGATGCCTTTGGCCTGCTCGGCCTTGATCAGTGCGACCACCTGCTCGGCAGACTCTTCCAGCTGCGCTTCGTCGATGGCGCGGGCCGGGGTCATGGCCTTGATGTCATACCAGCTGGGCATGGCATAGCCGCCATTGATGGTCACGGGCCGGGTCGGTGCCTGGGGCATGATGAAGCGCGTGCTGAGCAAGCGCTCCTGCATGAATTCGGCCACAGGTAGGAAGTCGTAACGGTCGGCCCCCAGACCGTGCAACCAGATCACACAGGCGTCAGCGGTTTTCTGTGGTTCGAGAATCAGCGGGTTGGTCATGACTGCTCCGAAAATGTGCGGGTCTTGTTATGGCGTGCGTGAAAAGTAGGCACCGGGAATGATTGTCGGAAAAAGAATGTCGCAACGATACAACTTTTCCTACTTGACGAGCGCTTAAACGCTACAGCGCGACAATCTGGTACGCGCTTTGCAACTCAACCTGTGATGCAAAGGGCAGGCCGTGACGGTAACACCCTCTGCACGCGAAGGCTGTCACAGAACAGTCCATTGCGCCAATTGACCCAATAACAAGCCAATACGGGTCGGATACGCCTCAAAAGGGTGCGGTGCAATTCCGGCTCGATACAACAAGAGCGATTTGGAGGTTGTGAATGAAGATGTTGAAAACCACCCTGGCAGTCCTGACCGCTGCCGCCGCGCTGGGCGCCGTGAGCAATGCCCAGGCCGGCGCCACCCTCGATGCGGTAAAGAAGAAGGGCTTCGTCCAGTGTGGCGTGAGCGACGGTCTTCCAGGCTTCTCGGTACCTGATGCGAAGGGCAAGATCGTCGGCATCGACGCCGATGTCTGCCGCGCCGTGGCTGCCGCCGTATTCGGCGATGCCACCAAGGTCAAGTTCAGCCAGCTCAACGCCAAGGAACGCTTCACCGCCCTGCAATCGGGCGAGGTCGATGTGCTGTCGCGTAACACCACCTGGACCAGCTCGCGCGATGCCGGCATGGGCCTGGTATTCACGGGTGTCACCTACTATGACGGCGTTGGCTTCCTGGTCAACAAGAAGCTCGGCGTTTCCAGCGCCAAAGAGCTCGATGGCGCGACCATCTGCATCCAGGCCGGTACCACCACCGAGCTGAACGTATCGGACTTCTTCCGCGCCAACGGCCTGAAGTACACCCCGATTACCTTCGACACCTCTGACGAGAGCGCCAAATCGCTGGAGTCTGGCCGTTGCGACGTGCTGACTTCGGACAAATCGCAGCTGTTCGCCCAGCGCTCCAAACTGGCCGCGCCGACCGAATACGTGGTGTTGCCGGAAACCATCTCCAAGGAACCGCTGGGCCCGGTAGTGCGCAAAGGCGACGAGGATTGGTTCAGCATCGTCAAGTGGACCCTGTTCGCCATGCTCAACGCCGAAGAGGCGGGCATCACCTCCAAGAACGTCGAGGCCGAAGCCAAGTCCACCAAGAACCCGGATGTCGCCCGACTGCTGGGTGCGGATGGCGAGTACGGCAAGGACCTCAAGCTGCCCAAAGACTGGGTAGTGCAGATCGTCAAGCAAGTGGGTAACTATGGCGAAGTGTTCGAGAAGAACCTGGGCCAGAGCACTAACCTGAAGATCGACCGTGGCATGAACGCCCTGTGGAACAACGGCGGCATCCAGTACGCGCCTCCAGTGCGCTGATGGCTGCACCCTGCGGCGGCATTCGGCCGCCGCAGGTTGTTCGGAACCCTTCTTTCCGGGGCACTTCATGCAAAATCAAATCGGCGCACAAAAGGGGCTATCCCTGAATGATCCGCGTGTGCGCGCGTGGCTGTTCCAGATTCTCACGATCGTCTTCGTGGTCGGTCTGGGCTGGTACCTGTTCCACAACACGCAGACCAACCTTCAACACCGGGGCATCACCTCGGGCTTCGAGTTCCTCGACCGCAGTGCCGGCTTCGGTATCGCCCAGCACCTGATCCCCTATGTGGAATCCGACAGTTATGCGCGGGTGTTCGTCATCGGCCTGCTCAATACGCTATTGGTGACCTTCATCGGCATCATTCTGGCGACGATACTGGGCTTCATCATCGGTGTGGCTCGCCTGTCACCGAACTGGATGATCAACAAACTGGCGACCGTGTATGTGGAAACCTTCCGCAACATTCCGCCGTTGTTGCAGATCCTGTTCTGGTACTTCGCCGTGTTCCTGACTCTGCCGGGACCGCGGGGCAGCATCAACTTCGATGACAAGTTCTTCATCAGCAACCGTGGCTTGAACATGCCTGGCGCGTCCATGGCTGATGGCTTCTGGCCATTTGTGGTGGCCTTGGCAATCGCCATTGCCGCTATAGCCGTGATGGTGCGCTACGCCAACAAGCGCTTCAACGAAACTGGCGTGCCGTTCCACAAGTTCTGGGCGGGGCTGCTGCTGTTCATCGCCATCCCGAGCCTGAGCGTGCTGGTGTTCGGCAGCCCGGTAACCTGGGATATGCCGCAGCTCAAGGGCTTCAACTTCGTCGGGGGCTGGGTGCTGATCCCAGAGCTGCTGGCGCTGACCTTGGCGCTGACTATCTATACGGCAGCCTTCATCGCCGAAATCGTGCGTTCCGGCATCCGTTCGGTCAGCCATGGCCAGACCGAAGCGGCTCGCTCGTTGGGCCTGCGCGAAGGCCCGACCCTGCGCAAGGTGATCATCCCCCAGGCACTGCGGGTGATCATTCCGCCGCTGACCAGCCAGTACCTGAACCTGGCGAAGAACTCGTCGCTGGCGGCCGGTATCGGCTATCCGGAGATGGTCTCGCTGTTCGCCGGTACCGTGCTCAACCAGACCGGACAAGCCATCGAGGTGATTGCCATCACCATGAGCGTCTATCTCGCCATCAGCATCAGCATTTCGCTGCTGATGAACTGGTACAACAAGCGCATTGCGCTGATCGAGCGATGAGGATACGCCCGTGAATGCCCATGTTTTCAAACCTGACATGCCGCCACCGGTGAAAACCGTCGGCGTGCTCGCATGGATGCGCGCCAATCTGTTCTCCAACTGGCTCAACACGCTGCTGACCCTGTTCGCGATCTACCTGATATGGCTGATTGTGCCGCCATTGCTACAGTGGGCGTTGCTCGACGCCAACTGGGTCGGCACCACCCGTGCCGATTGCACCAAGGAGGGCGCCTGCTGGGTGTTCGTGCAGCAGCGCTTCGGCCAGTTCATGTACGGCTACTACCCCGCCGAGCTGCGCTGGCGCGTGGACCTGACCGTGTGGCTTGCAGTCATCGGCGCCGCGCCATTGTTCATCAAGCGTTTCCCGCGCAAGGCCTTCTACGGCCTGGCCTTCCTGGTGCTGTACCCGGTGTTGGCCTATACCCTGCTGCATGGGGGGTATCTGGGCCTGCAAAACGTACCCACCAGCCAGTGGGGCGGGCTGATGCTGACCCTGGTGATCGCCACCGTGGGCATTGTCGGCGCCTTGCCTTTGGGCATCCTGCTGGCCCTGGGCCGGCGTTCGAGGATGCCGGCCGTGAAGGTGGTGTGTGTGACCTTCATCGAGTTCTGGCGCGGCGTACCGCTGATCACCGTGTTGTTCATGTCGTCGGTGATGCTGCCGTTGTTCCTGCCCGAAGGCATGAGCTTCGACAAGCTGCTGCGGGCGATGATCGGTGTAATCCTGTTCCAGTCGGCGTACATCGCCGAGGTGGTGCGCGGCGGCCTGCAGGCCATCCCCAAGGGCCAGTACGAAGCCGCCGCGGCCATGGGCCTTGGCTACTGGCGCTCGATGGGGCTGGTGATCCTGCCGCAGGCGCTGAAGCTTGTGATTCCCGGCATCGTCAACACCTTCATTGCCCTGTTCAAGGACACCAGCCTGGTGATCATCATCGGCCTGTTCGACCTGCTCAACAGCGTCAAGCAAGCCGCCGCAGACCCGGCCTGGCTGGGCATGGCCACCGAGGGCTACGTGTTCGCCGCCCTGGTGTTCTGGATTTTCTGTTTCGGTATGTCCCGCTACTCCATGCATCTGGAGCGCAAGCTGGACACTGGCCACAAGCGTTAGGAGTTTCGAAATGAGTGAAGCGATCAAGCAGCCTGCTGGCCCCGAAGGCATCATCCAGATGCAGGGTGTGAACAAGTGGTATGGCCAGTTCCATGTGCTCAAGGACATCAACCTGAACGTGCGCCAGGGCGAACGCATCGTGCTGTGCGGGCCGTCCGGTTCGGGCAAGTCCACCACCATCCGCTGCCTTAACCGCCTGGAAGAGCACCAGCAAGGGCGCATCGTGGTCGATGGCGTGGAGCTGACCAACGACCTCAAGCAGATCGAGGCCATCCGCCGCGAGGTGGGCATGGTGTTCCAGCACTTCAACCTGTTCCCGCACCTGAGCATTCTGGAGAACTGCACCCTGGCGCCAATGTGGGTGCGCAAGATGCCACGGCGCAAGGCCGAGGAAATTGCCATGCACTACCTGGAGCGTGTGCGGATTCCGGAGCAGGCACACAAGTACCCCGGGCAGTTGTCCGGCGGCCAGCAGCAGCGTGTGGCCATTGCCCGCGCGTTGTGCATGAAGCCCAAGATCATGCTGTTCGACGAGCCGACCTCGGCACTGGACCCGGAAATGGTCAAGGAAGTACTCGATACCATGGTGGGCCTGGCCGAGGATGGCATGACCATGCTCTGTGTGACCCACGAAATGGGCTTTGCCCGTACCGTGGCGAACCGGGTTATCTTCATGGACAAGGGCGAGATTGTGGAGCAGGCCGCGCCGGATGATTTCTTCGACCGGCCGCGCAGTGACCGGACCAAGTTGTTCCTCAGCCAGATCCTCCACTGATGCTGTTTGGGCTGCGCGGCAGCCCTTCGCGGGCACGCCCGCTCCCACAGGTTTAGCGTTGGCTTTGGAGCCTACTTAAATCCTGTGGGAGCGGGCGTGCCCGCGAAGGGCCGCAACGCGGCCCCGGCTTTATTTATTTTCCTGGCTGGCAGCCGGCGCCGGCGGCGGCCGCAGCCCCACCTCGGCGATCAGTTTCAACGGCTGCCCGTTGCGCATCACCTCAATGGTGATCTTCTCGTTGGGCTTGATCCGCGCTACCTGGTTCATCGACTTGCGCCCGTCGCCGGCCGGCTCGCCATTGATGCTCAGGATCACGTCACCCAGTTGCAGCCCGGCCTTGGCGGCTGGCCCTTCGCGGAAGATGCCCGCCACCACGATGCCTGGGCGGTCCTTCATGCCGAACGACTCTGCCAGCTCCTGGCTCAGTGGCTGTACTTCGATGCCCAGCCAGCCACGTATCACCTGGCCATGTTCGACGATCGACTTCATCACCTCCAGTGCCAGCTTTACCGGGATGGCGAAGCCGATGCCCTGCGAGCCGCCGGACTTGGAGAAGATCGCGGTATTGATGCCGATCAGGTTGCCATTGGCATCCACCAGCGCACCACCGGAGTTGCCTGGGTTGATCGCCGCGTCGGTCTGGATGAAGTCTTCGTAGTTGTTAAGCCCCAGCTGATTGCGGCCAGTGGCGCTGATGATGCCCATGGTCACAGTCTGGCCGACGCCGAACGGGTTGCCGATGGCCAGCGACACGTCGCCGATGTGAATGTTGTCGGAACGGCCGATGGTGATTGCCGGCAGGTTCTTCAAGTCGATCTTCAGCACCGCAAGGTCGGTTTCCGGGTCGCTGCCGATCACGCGGGCCAAAGTCTCGCGGCCATCCTTCAGGGCGACGACGATCTGGTCGGCGCCGCTGGTGACATGGTTGTTGGTCAGCAGGTAGCCCTCAGGGCTCATGATTACCGCCGAGCCCAGGCTTGATTCCCAGCGGCGCTGTTTGGGCAGGTTGTCACCGAAGAAGCGGCGGAACTGCGGGTCCTCGAACAGCGGGTGGGCGCTTTTGTTCACCACCTTGGTGGTGTACAGGTTGGCCACCGCCGGGGCGGCCAGGGTCACGGCGTCGGCGTACGACACCGGACCTTGCATGATCCGCGTGGTCTGTGGCGCTTGCTGCAGGTTGACGTCCTGGCTGGGCAGCCCGACCCATTGCGGAAAACGCTGGATGATCAGCATGGCGATCAGTATGCCGGTAAGCAGGGGCCAGCCGAAGTAACGCAAAGCCTTGAACATGAACGAATCCTGGAAAGAGCAGGGGCCAGCGGCCTGGCAGTGGGGCATGAGCGCGCGCGATCATACACCGGTTCCCCCAGTGACGGCGACGGCCCATAATGGCCGGCATTATACGGGCGTTCGTCAGGCGTTGCGCCCGAGAAAAGCGCAGTTTTCGAGGAGATTTTCATGGCCGTTGCTCTAAGTACCCTGGTCGAGGAAGCCGAGCGTTATCTGGGCAGCGCGAAGATCCAGGATTATTGCCCAAATGGCCTGCAGGTCGAAGGCCGGCCGCAGGTCAGCCGCATTGTCAGTGGTGTTACCGCCAGCCAGGCATTGCTGGATGCCGCGGTCGAAGCCGAGGCCGATCTGGTGCTGGTGCACCATGGTTATTTCTGGAAGGGCGAGAACCCGTGCATCACCGGGATTCGCCAGCGTCGCCTGAAGACCTTGCTGAATAACGATATCAGTCTGCTGGCGTTTCACCTGCCCTTGGATGTGCACCCGGAAGTCGGCAACAACGTGCAACTGGCGCGGCAACTGGAGATCACTGTCGAAGGGCCACTTGACCCGGAAAACCCCAAAGTGGTCGGGCTGATCGGTTCGCTGGCCGAATCCATGACCGCGCGCGATTTTGCCCGTCGGGTTCAAGGCGTGCTGGGGCGTGAGCCGTTGCTGGTCGAAGGCAACGACATGATCCGCCGGGTGGGCTGGTGCACCGGCGGCGGGCAGGGCTATATCGACACGGCGATTGCCGCCGGGGTGGACCTGTACCTGACCGGTGAGGCGTCCGAGCAGACCTACCACAGTGCGCGCGAGAATGGCGTCAGCTTCATTGCTGCCGGGCACCATGCCACCGAGCGCTACGGGGTGCAGGCACTGGGCGATTACCTGGCACGACGGTTTGCCTTGGAGCACCTGTTCATCGATTGCCCTAATCCCATCTGATAGCGGTATCGCCCTCTTCGCGGCTGAACCCGTTCCTACACGGGCCTGTAGGAGCGGGTACACCCGTGAAGAGGACGGCCCTGCCAGCCCAAACCCCCAGTCATATCGTTAGATTTTTTCGATCTAGCCAGCCTCCTAAATAGAAGCAGCCGCTGTGATAGAGTGGCTCGCTCGAACACGGCCCGCAGGCCGTCCATAAGATCGTTTTTCGTGAGTAGCCATGGTCGACAAACTGACGCACTTGAAACAGCTGGAGGCGGAGAGCATCCACATCATCCGCGAGGTGGCCGCCGAGTTCGACAACCCGGTGATGCTGTACTCGATCGGCAAGGACTCCGCCGTGATGCTGCACCTGGCGCGCAAGGCCTTCTTCCCGGGCAAGCTGCCGTTCCCGGTGATGCACGTCGACACCCAGTGGAAATTCCAGGAGATGTACAGCTTCCGCGACAAAATGGTCGAGGAAATGGGCCTGGAGCTGATCACCCACGTCAACCCCGAGGGTGTGGCGCAGGGTATCAACCCGTTTACCCATGGCAGCTCCAAGCACACCGATATCATGAAGACCCAGGGCCTGAAGCAGGCGCTGGACAAGCATGGTTTCGACGCTGCCTTCGGTGGTGCGCGCCGCGACGAAGAGAAGTCGCGGGCCAAGGAGCGTGTGTATTCGTTCCGTGACAGCAAGCACCGTTGGGACCCGAAGAACCAGCGCCCCGAGCTGTGGAATGTGTACAACGGCAAGGTCAACAAGGGCGAGTCGATCCGCGTCTTCCCGTTGTCGAACTGGACCGAACTGGACATCTGGCAGTACATCTACCTTGAAGGCATCCCGATCGTGCCGCTGTACTTCGCCGCCGAGCGTGAAGTCATCGAGAAGAACGGCACCCTGATCATGATCGACGACGAGCGCATCCTCGAGCACCTCTCCGAGGAAGAAAAAGCCCGCATCGTCAAGAAGAAGGTGCGTTTCCGTACCCTCGGCTGCTACCCGCTGACGGGCGCTGTCGAATCGGAAGCCGAGACCCTGACGGACATCATTCAGGAAATGCTCCTGACCCGTACGTCCGAACGCCAGGGCCGTGTCATTGATCACGATGGCGCCGGTTCCATGGAAGACAAGAAACGCCAAGGCTACTTCTAATTTCAGGGTTACTCCATGTCGCACCAATCTGATCTGATCAGCGAGGACATCCTCGCCTACCTGGCCCAGCATGAGCGCAAGGAACTGCTGCGCTTCCTGACTTGCGGCAACGTTGACGACGGCAAGAGCACCCTGATCGGGCGCCTGCTGCACGATTCGAAGATGATCTACGAGGACCACCTCGAGGCCATCACCCGTGATTCGAAGAAAGTCGGCACCACCGGCGAAGAAGTCGACCTGGCGTTGCTGGTAGATGGTCTGCAGGCCGAGCGCGAGCAGGGCATCACCATCGATGTCGCCTACCGCTACTTCTCCACCGCCAAGCGCAAGTTCATCATCGCCGACACTCCGGGCCACGAGCAGTACACCCGCAACATGGCCACCGGTGCGTCCACCTGCGACCTGGCGATCATCCTGGTCGATGCCCGCTACGGCGTGCAGACCCAGACCCGTCGCCACAGCTACATCGCGTCGTTGCTGGGCATCAAGCACATCGTGGTCGCGGTCAACAAGATGGACCTGAAGGGCTTCGATGAAGGCGTCTTCGAGTCGATCAAGGCCGACTACCTGAAGTTTGCCGAAGCCATCAACCTGACCCCGAGCAGCCTGCACTTCGTGCCGATGTCGGCGCTCAAGGGTGACAACGTGGTCAACCACAGCGAGCAATCGCCGTGGTACGCCGGCCCGACGCTGATGGAAATCCTCGAAACCGTCGAGGTTTCGGCTGACCGCAACTTCACCGACCTGCGTTTCCCGGTGCAGTACGTCAACCGTCCCAACCTGAACTTCCGCGGCTTTGCTGGCACCATCGCCAGCGGCGTGGTGCACAAAGGTGACGAGATTGTCGTGCTGCCGTCGGGCAAGAGCAGCCGGGTCAAGTCCATCGTCACCTACGAAGGTGAACTGGAAAACGCCGGCCCAGGCCAGGCCGTGACCCTGACCATGGAAGACGAGATCGACATCTCCCGTGGCGACCTGCTGGTACATGCCGACAACGTCCCGCCGGTAACTGACCACTTCGACGCCATGCTGGTGTGGATGGCCGAGGAGCCGATGCTCCCGGGCAAGAAATACGACATCAAGCGTGCCACCAGCTACGTGCCAGGCTCGATTGCCAGCATCACCCACAAGGTCGATGTGAACACCCTGGAGCAGGGCGCTGCCAGCGCACTGCAACTGAACGAAATCGGCCGCGTCAAGGTTGCCCTGGACACCTCGATTGCCCTGGACGGTTACGACAGCAACCGCACCACCGGTGCGTTCATTGTCATCGACCGCCTGACCAACGGTACCGTTGGCGCCGGCATGATCATCGCCCCGCCCGTGTTGCCACACGGCAGCACCGGCCATCATGGCAAGCAGGCCCACGTGTCCACCGAAGAGCGCGCCCTGCGCTTCGGCCAGCAGCCAGCCACCGTGCTGTTCAGCGGCCTGTCCGGTGCTGGCAAGAGCACCTTGGCTTATGCCGTGGAGCGCAAGCTGTTCGACATGGGTCGCGCGGTGTACGTGCTCGACGGCCAGAACCTGCGTCACGACCTGAACAAGGGCCTGCCACAGGACCGCGCCGGCCGCACCGAGAACTGGCGCCGCGCCGCCCACGTGGCGCGCCAGTTCAACGAAGCCGGCATGCTGACCCTGGCTGCGTTCGTGGCCCCGGATGCCGAAGGCCGCGAACAGGCCAAGGCGCTGATCGGCAAGGAGCGCCTGGTGACCGTTTACGTCCAGGCCTCGCCGCTGGTCTGCCGCGAGCGTGACCCGCAAGGCCTGTACGCTGCCGGTGGCGACAACATCCCGGGCGAGAGCTTCCCGTTCGATGTGCCGCTGGATGCTGATCTTGTGATCGACACCCAGGCCACCAGCGTGGACGAAGGCGTGAAACAGGTGCTGGACGTGCTGCGTCAGCGTGGCGCGATCTAAGCGCTAGCCTGCAAGGAGAACCCCGCTTCGGCGGGGTTTTTTGTCTCGCGTTCAGGATCCTTCCCACTGTTCGGAAAGATCTGTCCTAGATATGTTTCTCCGACACCGGTATCACCCGCCTTTCCTTAACTGCTTTGTACGAAAAACTCGAATAGATCTCCTTCACCCCCGGCAACCGCTGCAGCACCTCCCGGGTAAATTCCCCAAACGACTCCAGGTCCCGTGCCAGGATCTCCAGCAGAAAGTCATAGCGCCCGGAGATGTTGTGGCAGGCGACGATTTCGGGAATTTCCATCAGCCGCTGTTCGAACGCCAGCGCCATGTCCTTGGTGTGCGAGTCCATCATGATGCTGACGAATGCGGTCACGCCAAACCCCAGCGACTTGGGCGAGAGGATGGCCTGGTAGCCGGTGATGTAGCCGTTTTCTTCCAGCAGCTTGACCCGTCGCCAGCAGGGCGAGGTGGTCAGTGCCACCTGGTCGGCGAGTTCGGCAACGGTGAGGCGGGCGTTGTCCTGCAAGGCGGCGAGCAGGGCACGGTCGGTGCGGTCGAGGCTTGAAGGCATATTTTGCCCTCCTGGTCCGGTGATTGTTGTTTTTGTTCCAGAAAGCACGCCTATGTGTAGGCTATTTTGGAAAAAATTGGGCAGCTCGGTGGCATAAGCTTACAACAAACCACAAGAGGCCGTTGCCATGCGCGACTCCCACGACAACACCGGTTTTTCCACGCGGGCCATTCACCATGGCTACGACCCGCTGTCCCACGGTGGCGCCTTGGTGCCGCCGGTGTACCAGACGGCCACCTATGCCTTCCCCACTGTTGAGTACGGCGCTGCCTGCTTCGCCGGAGAGGAGGCGGGGCATTTCTACAGCCGCATTTCCAACCCCACGCTGGCCTTGCTGGAGCAGCGCATGGCTTCGCTTGAGGGTGGTGAGGCGGGGTTGGCGTTGGCATCAGGGATGGGTGCGATTACCTCAACCATCTGGACCCTGCTACGGCCTGGCGATGAGCTGATTGTGGGGCGCACCTTGTATGGCTGCACCTTCGCTTTTCTGCACCACGGTATTGGTGAGTTCGGCGTCAAAGTACGCCATGTCGATCTCAACGATGCCAAGGCCCTGAAGGCGGCGATCAACAGCAAAACACGGATGATCTACTTCGAAACACCGGCCAACCCCAATATGCAGCTTGTGGACATTGAGGCGGTTGTCGAGGCGGTGCGGGGGCATGATGTGCATGTGGTGGTCGATAACACCTACTGTACGCCGTACCTGCAGCGGCCACTGGAGCTGGGGGCGGACCTGGTGGTGCACTCGGCAACCAAGTACCTCAGTGGCCACGGTGATATCACTGCGGGTTTGGTGGTGGGGCGCAAGGCGTTGGTCGATCGCATTCGCCTGGAAGGGCTGAAGGATATGACCGGGGCAGTGCTGTCGCCCCATGACGCGGCGTTGCTGATGCGCGGTATCAAGACCCTGGCCCTGCGAATGGACCGGCATTGCGCCAATGCTCAGAAGGTGGCCGAGTTTCTGGCTCGGCAGCCGCAGGTGGAATTGATTCATTACCCGGGGCTACCGTCTTTTGTCCAGTACGCGTTGGCCCAGCGACAGATGCGTTTGCCTGGGGGGATGATTGCGTTTGAGCTCAAGGGTGGCATTGAGGCGGGGCGGCGGTTCATGAATGCGCTGCAGCTCTTTGCCCGGGCGGTGAGCCTGGGGGATGCCGAGTCGCTGGCACAGCACCCGGCGAGTATGACGCATTCTAGCTACACGCCGCAGGAGCGGGGGCATCACGGGATATCGGAGGGGCTGGTGCGTCTGTCGGTGGGGCTGGAGGATGTGGAGGACCTGCTGGCAGATGTCGAACAGGCATTGCAGGCCTGCTGTTAGGTTGCCTGCACTGGCCCCTTCGCGGGCACGCCCGCTCCCACAGGTATTCCACAAGTTTCACATGCTGTGGTGTACCTGTGGGAGCGGGCGTGCCCGCGAAGGGGCCAGTGAATCCAGCCCACAAAAAAGGCCTCTTGCGAGGCCTTTTGCATGTTCAGCAGATCAACGCTTGAGCCCGTAGCTCTCATCCAGCATGCCTGGCGAGTTGGGCGCTTTCGGCGCATAGTCGCGCGGCACTTCGGCGGTGTCTTTAGGTGGGGTCAGGCGGTCACGCGGGCCTTGCGGTGCATCGGAGTGCAGCGCAGCCAGCAGGCGTTGGCGAGTGACGTCATCGAGGGCCAGACTGTTGGCGCCTTCAGCCAGGTGATCCTGTACGTCCTGGTAGCTCTGGGTCAGTTTCTTGACCAGCATGGCGGTGCTGTTGAAGTGGGTGACCACTTCGTTCTGGTAGCTGTCGAAGCGCTTCTGGATGTCATCCAGTTGACGCTGGGTGTTGCTCGGCGCCGCATTGGGCAGCAGGCGGGCAACAATGAAACCGACTGCCACACCGATGACCAGGGCCAGGGTTGGCAACAACCAAACAAGGAGCGAGAGTTCCACGAGTCCTTCCTCTATAAACGGCTTTGCTTTACGTTAACGGCTCAGACCTGCGCTGTATACCGCGAGCGATCGCAAATCAGAACAGAATTTCACACCTAGACGAATCGACCCTTCCCGAGGTCACGGAGTAGTGCCTTGCTTGTCCGCGAAACCCCCTTGTTCATCGATGGCCCTTGCGGCCAGCTTGAAGCTTTGTACCTCGACGTGGCGCAAGCCCGTGGCGCGGTGCTGATCTGCCATCCTAACCCGGTCCAGGGCGGCACCATGCTCAACAAGGTTGTCTCGACCCTGCAGCGCACCGCACGTGATGCCGGTTATGTGACCTTGCGTTTCAACTACCGTGGCGTCGGGCAAAGTGCTGGCAGCCATGACATGGGCGCTGGTGAAGTGGCCGATGCAGAGGCAGCTGCAGCATGGCTGCGTGCCAGGCACCCCGGGCTACCGCTGGTGCTGATGGGCTTTTCGTTCGGTGGTTTCGTTGCCACCAGCCTGGCCGGGCGCCTTGAAGCCGCAGGTGTCGAGCTGCAGCACCTGTTCATGATCGCCCCGGCAGTCATGCGCCTGACCGCCGAATTTCCGCTGCCGCAGCGCTGCCCGATCACCGTGGTGCAGCCGGACGCCGACGAAGTCGTCGCGCCGCAGCTGGTTTACGAATGGTCCGACAGCCTGTCGCGTCCCCATGAGCTGCTGAAAGTGGCAGAATGCGGACACTTCTTCCATGGCAAGCTGACCGATCTGAAGGATCTGCTGCTGCCGCGCCTTTCGAACTGAGCCAAGCCTGAATAAGCGAACACCCATGACCACGCGCATTCTTACCGGTATCACCACCACCGGCACTCCGCACCTGGGCAACTACGCCGGCGCCATCCGCCCGGCGATCCGTGCCAGCCAGCAGCCCGGTGTCGACTCGTTCTACTTCCTGGCCGACTACCACGCCCTGATCAAGTGCGACGACCCGCTGCGCATCCAGCGTTCGCGCCTGGAAATTGCTGCCACCTGGCTGGCCGGTGGCCTGGACCCGGACAAGGTGACCTTCTATCGCCAGTCTGACATCCCGGAAATCCCCGAGCTGACCTGGCTGCTTACCTGCGTTGCTGCCAAAGGCCTGCTGAACCGTGCGCATGCCTACAAGGCCTCGGTGGACAAGAACGTCGAGAGCGGCGAAGACCCGGACGCCGGCGTGACCATGGGTCTGTTCAGCTACCCGGTGCTGATGGCCGCCGATATCCTGATGTTCAACGCCAACAAGGTGCCAGTCGGCCGTGACCAGATCCAGCACGTGGAAATGGCCCGCGATATCGGCCAGCGCTTCAACCACCTGTTCGGTCAGGGCAAGGACTTCTTCGCCTTGCCGGAGGCGGTGATCGAGGAAAGCGTGGCGACCCTGCCGGGCCTGGACGGGCGCAAGATGTCCAAAAGCTATGACAACACCATCCCGTTGTTCACCAGCGCCAAGGACATGAAAGACGCCATCTCGCGCATCGTCACCGATTCGCGCGCGCCAGGTGAGGCGAAAGACCCGGACAACGCGCACCTGTTCACCCTGTACCAGGCCTTCTCGACGCCTGAGCAATGCGCCGGGTTCCGCGAAGAGCTGCTGCAGGGCCTGGGCTGGGGCGATGCCAAGCAGCGCCTGTTCCAGCTGCTGGACGGCCAGTTGGCCGAGAAGCGCGAGTACTATCACCAGCTGATCGCCCGTCCGGCGGACCTGGAAGACATCCTGCTGGCCGGCGCCGCCAAGGCCCGCAAGATCGCCACGCCGTTCCTCGAGCAGTTGCGCGAGGCCGTTGGCTTGCGTTCGTTCCGCAGCAGCGTGCAGGCCAGCACCGAGGTGAAGAAGAAGGCTGCCAAGAGCGCACGCTTCGTCAGCTTCCGTGACGAAGACGGCAGCTTCCGTTTCCGCCTGCTGGCCGCCGACGGTGAGCAACTGCTGCTGTCGCGCAGCTTCGCCGACGGCAAGAGTGCCGGCGCCGTGAGCAAGCAGTTGCAGCAGGGTGGCGAGGCCGATGTCCGCGTCGAAGGCCTGAGCTTCGGCCTGTGGCTCAATGGCGAGCAGGTCGCCGAAGGGCCGCAGTTCGACAACGCTGAAGCCCGTGATGCGGCCATTCAGAGCCTGAACGAAGCCTTGGCACCACAGCAGGACTGAGGTTGGCAAACGGTGGGAGCGGGCGTGCCCGCGAAACAGGCGCCGCGGTGCATGGCACCGGCTTTGCCGGTGTTCGCGGGCACGCCCGCTCCCACAGACTGATTGCCATTAAGCGGGCCTGTCGCTACAGTGACGGCCCGTTTTTTGTTGCCTCGCTAACGAATCATGACTCCCTTAGAACGCTATCAAGCAGATCTGAAACGTCCCGACTTCTTCCATGACGCGGCGCAGGAAACTGCGGTGCGTCACCTCCAGCGCCTGTACGACGACCTGGTGCACGCGCAGAACAACAAGCCGGGCGTGTTCGGCAAGCTGTTCGGCAAGAAGGAGCAGACCCCGGTCAAGGGCCTGTACTTCTGGGGTGGGGTAGGGCGAGGCAAGACCTACCTGGTTGATACTTTCTACGAAGCGCTGCCGTTCAAGCAGAAGATGCGTACGCACTTCCACCGCTTCATGAAGCGTGTGCACGAGGAAATGAAAACCCTCAAGGGCGAGAAGAACCCGCTGACCATCATTGCCAAGCGCTTCAGCGAAGAAGCCAAGGTGATCTGCTTCGACGAATTCTTCGTGTCGGACATTACCGACGCCATGATCCTCGGCACCTTGATGGAAGAGCTGTTCAAGAATGGCGTGTCGCTGGTGGCGACCTCCAACATCGTGCCGGACGGCCTGTACAAGGACGGCCTGCAGCGTGCGCGCTTCCTGCCGGCCATCGCCATGATCAAGCAGTACACCGACGTGGTTAACGTCGATAGCGGGGTCGACTACCGCTTGCGTCATCTGGAGCAGGCTGAACTGTTCCACTTCCCGCTCGATGACGCGGCGCACCAGAGCATGCGCGCCAGCTTCAAGGCGCTCACCCCCGAGTGCACCCAGGCGATAGAAAACGACGTGCTGATGATCGAGAACCGCCCGATCAATGCCCTGCGTACTTGCGACGACGTCGCCTGGTTCGACTTCCGCGCCCTGTGCGACGGGCCGCGTAGCCAGAACGACTATATTGAGTTGGGCAAGATTTTCCACGCCGTATTGCTGAGCAACGTGGAGCAGATGGGCGTCACCACCGACGACATCGCCCGCCGCTTCATCAACATGGTGGACGAGTTTTACGATCGCAACGTCAAGCTCATCATCTCGGCCGAGGTGGAGTTGAAGGACCTGTATACCGGTGGGCGTCTGAGCTTCGAGTTCCAGCGTACCCTGAGCCGGTTGCTGGAGATGCAGTCGCACGAATTCCTGGCGCGCGCGCACAAGCCTTAACAGCAGCAAGCTTCAGACGGCAAGGAAAATTCAGGGCAATGCGCGATCCGCTCTGGTTTTTCCTTGTCGCTTCAAGCGCGAAGCCTGCTGCTCTGGAAGCCTCTCAGGCCTCCTGCATGAACTGCTGCCGATACTGGTTCGGCGACAACTCGGTGTGCTGGCGGAACAGTCGCGCAAAGAAACTGGCATCGTCATACCCCACCTCGTAACTGATGGTCTTGATGCTCTTGCGCGTGCTCGACAACAACCCCTTGGCTGTCTCGATGCGTAGCCGTTGCAGGTAGTGCAGCGGCTTGTCACCTGTTGCGCCCTGGAAGCGGCGCATGAAGTTGCGGATGCTCATGCCGTGGTTGCGAGCCACATCCTCGAAGCGGAACTTGTCGGCGAAGTGCTCCTCCAGCCAGTGCTGGATCTGCAGGATGATCAGGTCCTGGTGCAGCTTCTGCCCGCCAAAGCCCATGCGCCCCGGGGTGTAGTTGCGCTGCACTTCGTAAAGGATATCGCGGGACACCGCACGGGCCACGTTGGCGCCGCAAAAGCGTTCGATCAGGTAGATGTAAAGGTCGCAGGCTGAAGTTGCACCGCCGGCGCAATAGATATTGTCGGCATCGGTCAGGTGCTTGTCCTGGTTCAGGCGGATCTGCGGGAAGCGTTCGGCAAAGCTGTTGAAGAAGCGCCAGTAGGTGGTCGCCTCCTTGCCATCGAGCAGACCGGATTCGGCCAGCCAGAACACACCACTGGCCTCGGCGCACAGCACCGCGCCACGCGCGTGCTGTTCACGGAGCCACGGCAGCACCTGTGGATAACGTTGCAGCAGGTTGTCGAAATCATCCCAGTAGGCCGGAAGGATGATCACATCAGCGTCGTCCAGGCCGCCGTCAACCGGTAACTGCACATTGCTGAAGCTGTCCACGGGCTGGCTGTCGGGGCTCACCAGGCGGATTTCGAACATGGGCTGCAAGCCCAGGCCCAGCTGCTTGCTGTAGCGCAGGCTGGCGAGGTGGAAGAAGTCCTTGGCCTGCATCAAGGTCGAAGCAAACACCTTGTCAATGGCCAGGATGCTGACGCGCCGCAGCGACGCTGAGGGTTGGGTAAACATCATTGTCATTGTTCTTATAGGGTAGAGTGGTCAATCACCGGCTGGATCGTCTTATTTTTTGGCGATTGTGTCTACCCCATGGAGCAGCGGCGCGAGGCGGTGCGCAGTGTTTGGATCAAGGCGCCGGGTTGGGTTGCTCCTGATGAATGGCTTCGATCGCTGTCAGCAGATCGGCGCTCAGGTTCAGTTCAAGGCTGGCCAGGTTGCTGTCCAGCTGCTGCAGGCTGGTGGCGCCAATGATGTTGCTGGTCACGAACGGCTGTCGGGTGACGAACGCCAAGGCCATTTGCGCCGGGTCCAGGCCGTGCTCGCGGGCCAGCTGCACGTAGCGGCTGCAGGCCGCCACGGTCTGAGGGTTGGAGTAACGGGCAAAGCGGCTGAACAGGGTCAGGCGTGCATTGTCCGGCCGTGCGCCGTTCTCGTACTTGCCCGAGAGCATGCCGAAGGCCAGCGGCGAATAGGCCAGCAGGCCACACTGTTCGCGTATGGCCACTTCTGCCAGGCCCACCTCGAAGCTGCGGTTGAGCAGGTTGTACGGGTTCTGGATCGATACCGCCCGCGGCCAGCCATGGTTCTCGGCCAATTGCAGGAATTTCATGGTGCCCCACGGTGTTTCGTTGGACAGGCCGATGTGGCGGATCTTGCCCGCACGTACCTGCTCGTCGAGCACCTGGAGGGTTTCTTCCAGTGGGGTGAAGTGATCCTGCGGCAGGTGCTGGTAGCCCAGCTTGCCGAAAAAGTTGGTGCTGCGCTCTGGCCAGTGCAACTGGTACAGGTCGATTCGGTCGGTCTGCAGGCGCTTCAGGCTCTCGTCCAGCGCCGCGACGATGTGCTGACGGTTGTGCTTGAGCTGCCCGTCGCGGATATGGCTGATGCCGTTGCCCGGGCCTGCAACCTTGCTGGCCAGGATCCACGCGTCGCGGTCGCCATGTTCGCGGAACCAGTTGCCGATGATGCGCTCGGTGGCCGCGTAGGTCTCCGGGCGGGGAGGGACCGGGTACATCTCGGCGGTGTCGATGAAGTTGACCCCGGCGGCTTTGGCCCGGGCAATTTGTGCGAAGGCCTCGGCCTGGATGTTCTGCTCGCCCCAGGTCATGGTGCCCAGGCACAGGGCGCTGACGTTGAGATCGGTACGGCCGAGCTGGCGGTATTCCATCGGTTAGTCACTCCTTGGCAATGGATGCTCATCAAAGCAGGTTGAAATTTTTCGCGCAATCTGGATAATTCAGCCCCTCTCCGCGTGGCGGAAGTGATGCACCATCACGCAGGAAGAACCCCGTCGAACATTGGCGTGCCCGACCCGAGCCCCCAAAAGCGTCTGTGTTCGGCTGCGCGCTTGCCCTTGGCAAGCTGTGCACTATCCAGTAAGATTCGCCGTCTATTTTTCGCTGGGCGGCCTCTGAGGCTTTAGAGAATGAAAACTTTTACTGCTAAACCGGAAACAGTAAAGCGCGAGTGGTTCGTAGTCGACGCCGCTGGCCAGACCCTGGGTCGTCTGGCTACCGAAATCGCTACCCGTCTGCGTGGCAAACACAAACCAGAATACACCCCTCACGTTGACACCGGCGACTACATCGTCGTTATCAACGCCGAGCAGGTTCGTGTGACTGGTGCCAAGTCTTCCGACAAAATGTACTACTCCCACTCCGGTTTCCCAGGCGGTATCAAGGAAATCAACTTCGAGAAGTTGATCGCCAAGGCCCCTGAGCGTGTTATCGAAACTGCGGTCAAGGGCATGCTGCCTAAGAACCCGCTGGGTCGCGACATGTACCGTAAGCTGAAAGTGTACGCGGGTGCTGCTCACCCACACACTGCTCAGCAGCCTCAAGAACTGAAGATCTAACGGGATAGTTCATTATGTCGGCGACTCAAAATTACGGCACTGGCCGTCGCAAGACCGCAACCGCTCGCGTATTCCTGCGTCCGGGTACTGGTAACATCTCCATCAACAACCGTTCTCTGGACGTGTTCTTCGGTCGCGAAACCGCTCGCATGGTTGTTCGCCAGCCGCTCGAGCTGACTGAATCCGTTGAGAAATTCGACATCTACGTCACCGTTTCCGGTGGTGGTGTCAGCGGTCAAGCCGGTGCGATCCGTCACGGTATCACCCGCGCTCTGATGGAATACGACGAAACCCTGCGTGGCGCTCTGCGTCGTGCTGGCTACGTCACCCGCGACGCTCGTGAAGTTGAGCGTAAGAAAGTGGGTCTGCGTAAAGCGCGTAAGCGTCCTCAGTACTCCAAGCGTTAATACCGCTTCGGCAGTCGAAAAAAGCCCGGTTCCTTGGAACCGGGCTTTTTTTTTGGGCTTGAACTAACCTGTCAGCAGTCAGTGGCCGCTTGTCGCATAGACGCAGATCAAGCAAAGCGTGGGTTGTCGCCCTTGCCGGGGTAATCACCTTGTCAGTGTGTGGATTTGTTTCTTACCATGGCGGCCAATTTTTAGTGCCATTGACACAACCTAAGTACAGGCCAGGTCCAACTGGCCAAGCAAGCTGATGGGAGAGGACTGAATGAGCAATGACGGCGTCAACGCAGGCCGGCGCCGCTTCCTCGTAGCCGCGACATCCGTGGTCGGGGCGGCGGGGGCAGTGGGGGCTGCGGTACCGTTCGTGGGGTCATGGTTTCCCAGTGCCAAGGCGAAAGCCGCGGGTGCACCGGTGAAGGTCAACATCGCCAAGGTCGAGGCCGGGCAGCAGATGGTGGCCGAGTGGCGTGGCCAGCCCGTATTCATCGTGCGGCGAACGGAGGAAATCCTTGGCAATCTGAAAAAAATCACGGGTGACCTGTCCGACCCCGAGTCCAAGGCCTCGGTACAGCCAGCGTACGTCGACCCTGAGGTTCGCTCGATCAAACCGGAAATTCTCATTCTCGTTGGTCTGTGCACGCACCTGGGCTGCTCGCCCACCTTCCGACCGGAAGTGGCACCCGCTGACCTTGGGCCGAAATGGGTTGGTGGCTACTTCTGCCCGTGCCACGGCTCCCACTATGACCTGGCTGGCCGTGTCTACAAGTCCCAGCCGGCGCCTCTCAACCTGCCCGTGCCACCACACTCTTATGAGTCGGACGAGATCATCGTCATTGGCGTCGACCAGGAGAACGCATGATGAGCAAGTTCATGGACTGGATTGATGCTCGCTTCCCCGCCACCAAGATGTGGGAAGACCACCTGAGCAAGTATTACGCACCCAAGAACTTCAACTTCCTGTACTTCTTTGGCTCGCTTGCATTGCTGGTGCTGGTCAACCAGATCGTGACCGGCGTTTGGCTGACCATGAGCTTCACGCCTTCGGCGGAAGAGGCGTTCGCCTCGGTCGAGTACATCATGCGTGACGTGGAATACGGCTGGATCCTGCGCTACCTGCACTCCACGGGGGCGTCAGCGTTCTTCATCGTGGTCTACCTGCACATGTTCCGCGGCCTGCTCTACGGCTCCTATCAGAAGCCACGCGAACTGGTCTGGTTGTTCGGCATGCTGATCTATCTGGCGCTGATGGCTGAAGCGTTCATGGGCTACCTGCTGCCATGGGGGCAGATGTCGTACTGGGGGGCCCAGGTGATCATCTCGCTGTTCGGTGCCATCCCGGTGATCGGTGATGACCTCACCCAGTGGATCCGCGGTGACTACCTGATCTCGGGCATCACCCTGAACCGCTTCTTCGCCCTGCATGTGGTTGCCCTGCCAATCGTGATTCTTGGCCTGGTGGTATTGCACATCCTCGCCCTGCACGAAGTGGGTTCGAACAACCCTGATGGCGTCGACATCAAAAAGAAAAAGGACGAAAACGGTATTCCGCTGGATGGTATTCCGTTCCACCCGTACTACACCGTCAAAGACATTGTTGGCGTGGTGGTGTTCCTGTTCGTGTTCTGCGCCGTGGTGTTCTTCTTCCCTGAAATGGGCGGTTATTTCCTGGAGAAACCTAACTTCGAGCAGGCCAACGCCTTCAAGACCCCAGAGCACATCGCGCCGGTGTGGTACTTCACGCCGTTCTACGCAATCCTGCGTGCGGTGCCTGACAAACTGATGGGCGTCATTGCCATGGGGGCGGCCATCGCCGTGCTGTTCGTGTTGCCCTGGCTCGACCGCAGCCCGGTGCGCTCCATGCGTTACAAGGGCTGGATCAGCAAGGCCTTCCTGCTGGTGTTCTGCGTGTCCTTCGTCATCCTCGGCGTGCTGGGCGTACTGGCACCGACACCTGGGCGTACCTTGTTGTCGCAGGTGTGCACGGTGCTGTACTTCGCCTACTTCCTGCTGATGCCGTTCTACACAAGGCTCGAGAAGACCAAACCGGTTCCGGAAAGGGTGACTGGCTGATGAAAAAGTTGATTGCAGTATTTTTGCTGGCAGTGATGCCTGCCTTTTCCTTCGCTGCCGAAACTGGCCTGGAGCTGGACAAGGTCGATATCGACCTGACTGACAAAGCCGCCATGCAGGACGGTGCGCGTACCTTCGCCAACTATTGCATGGGTTGCCACAGTGCCAAGTTCCAGCGTTACGAGCGGGTGGCTGATGACCTGGGGATTCCGCATGAGCTGATGCTCGAGAAGCTGGTGTTCACCGGTGCCAAGATTGGTGACCACATGCAGATCGGCATGAAGCCCGGCGACGCCAAGACCTGGTTCGGTGCCGCGCCGCCCGACCTGACCCTGGTGGCCCGCGTACGCGGTACCGACTGGCTTTACACTTACCTGCGCAGCTTCTATGAGGATCCATCGCGCCCTTACGGGGTTAACAACAAGGTATTCCCGAACGTCGGCATGCCTAACGTGCTGGTAGGTCTGCAAGGCAACCAGGTGGTAGGTTGCAAGCAGGTGCAGACTGTGGTCGATGGCAAGAAGCAATTCGACCCGTTGACCGGCAGCCCGTTGACCCATGAAGCTTGTGATCAGCTGACCATTACGCCGAATTCCGGTACCCTGACGACCGAGCAGTTCGACGAGAAGGTCAAGAACCTTGTGACCTTCCTGGCCTATTCGGCCAACCCAGTCAAGCTGGAGAGCCAGCGCATCGGCACCTATGTGTTGCTGTACCTGGCTTTCTTCTTCGTATTCGCCTACTTGCTCAAGCGTGAATACTGGAAGGACGTGCACTGATCACGCAGTAGTTTCTGGTTGTTGAACGCGCCCGGGGTGGCCTAGCAGTATTGCCAGGTCACCCCGGGCGCGTTTTCATTTAAAGTTGCACAAGCATCCGTGCGAGGAGCCGCTACATGGGCGCAACCAACAGGTTAGCCTGCTATTCCGATCCCGCTGATCATTATTCTCATCGGGTGCGCCTGGTTCTGGCCGAGAAGGGCGTCAGCGTGCAGTTTATCGATGTCGATCCCGCCCGCCTGCCGCCGAAGCTGGCCGAGGTCAACCCATATGGCAGCGTGCCGACCTTGGTCGACCGTGACCTGGCGTTGTATGAATCGACCGTGGTAATGGAATACCTCGAGGAGCGTTACCCGCACCCGCCGCTGATGCCGGTGTACCCGGTTGCGCGTGGCAACAGCCGTCTGCTGATGCATCGCATCCAGCGCGACTGGTGTGCCTTGGCCGATACCGTACTTGACCCGCGTAGCAGTGAAGCTGCCCGAACCGAGGCGCGCAAGGCCTTGCGCGAAAGCCTGACCGGTGTCTCGCCGTTGTTCAGCGAGTTCGTCTGCTTCATGAGTGATGAGCAAAGCCTGGTCGATTGCTGTCTATTGCCCATACTCTGGCGTTTGCCGGTGTTGGGTATCGAGTTGCCGCGGCAAGCCAAGCCGCTGCTGGATTACATGGAGCGCCAGTTCGCCCGCGAGCCTTTCCAGGCGAGCCTGTCCTCCGTAGAACGTGAAATGCGCAAGCTTTAAGGAGCCGTTGATGAACTCCAGTCGCCCCTATCTGGTTCGAGCACTGTACGAGTGGATCGTCGACAACGATTGCACGCCCCATATGCTGGTCAATGCCGAATTCCCGAAAGTTCAGGTGCCGGATGGTTTCGCCAGTGATGGCCAGATCGTCTTGAATATATCGCCAAGTGCCGTGCGCAGCCTGCACATGGACAATGACGCAGTCAGCTTTGAGGGGCGCTTCAGTGGCGTGGCTCACTCGCTGTTCGTGCCGGTTGGTGCCATCCTGGGTATCTACGCCCGCGAAAATGGCCAGGGTATGGTTTTCGAGCTGGAGCCGCCTTTGATGGATGGCGACGAGCTGGAAGACGATGATGTACAGCCGGATGGCGATGGCCCGCCAGACGATGGAGGGCAGCCGCCGCGTCCGACTGGCCGGCCAAGCCTGAAAGTGGTCAAGTAACAAAAAAGGCGATCCGGATGGGTCGCCTTTTTTGTGTCTGCGATGGAGCGGGACTACCCGCGAAGAGGCCCGCGCAGACAATCACTGATTCAATCGATGTACTCGAACAGCTTGACGATCTTCTGCACGCCCGACACGCCCTGCACCACGGCAGTGGCCGAGTTGGCTTCTTGACGGGTGACCAGGCCAAGCAGGTAGACGATGCCGTTTTCGGTAATCACCTTGATGCGCGAGCTGGGTACGGCACTGTCGGTCAGCATCTGAGCCTTGATCTTGGTGGTCAGCCAGGCGTCGTTGTTGCGCGCCAGAATGGAGGAAGGCTGCATCACTTGCAGCTCGTTGTGCACTCTCTTGACGCGCTGTACCTGGCTGGCGGTCTGCTCTGCAAGGCTCTTGAGGTCGGCGCGCGGGGTCTGGCCGGCCAGCAGGACGATGCCGTTGTAGCTGCTGACAACGATGTGCGAGCCTTTGTCCAGGTCTGGGCTGGCCTTGGAAATGTTCACGGCGGCCTTGGTTTCGATCAGCGAGTCGTCGATCTTGCTACCAATGGTGCGCGTGCCGCGATCGTCCTCGATCGGCGAATTGCGGGTGGAGGTGAGTACCGAGCTGCAACCAGTGACGCTCAGGCACAGGGTCAGGGCTATCAGGCCGAGGCGCATAGGGGTCATTCTTCACTCCCGAACAGTTGGCTGTCGATCAGATCGCACAGGCAGTGGATCGCCAGCAGGTGGACTTCCTGGATGCGCGCGGTAACTGTCGAAGGCACGCGGATTTCCACGTCCTCGGGTAGCAGCAGCGAAGCCATGCCGCCGCCGTCGCGACCAGTCAATGCTACGACAATCATTTCGCGGTCATGTGCGGCCTGGATCGCCTGGATCACGTTGGCCGAATTGCCGCTGGTGGAGATCGCCAGCAGAACGTCACCGGGCTGGCCCAGGGCGCGGATCTGCTTGGAAAAGACTTCGTTGTAGCTGTAGTCGTTGGCGATCGAGGTCAGGGTCGAGCTGTCGGTGGTCAGCGCGATGGCCGGCAAGCTGGGGCGCTCGCGCTCGAAGCGGTTGAGCAGCTCCGATGAAAAGTGCTGGGCATCGCCGGCCGAGCCGCCGTTGCCGCAGGCGAGCATCTTGCCCTCGTTGAGCAACGCATTGACCATGACCAGGCTGGCCTGCTCGATGTGCGGTGCCAGGATGTCCATTGCCTGTTGCTTGGTTTCGATGCTGGCCTCGAACAGCCGGCGAATTCGGGATTGCATGTCCATCTGGTGACCTTAAGTGGGGCGGTGGCCTTTGCTACGCGCAACAACGACCAGCCCGCGATACATAGAGCGAAAAAAACAAAGTGGGTTCAGCATTCGAAGGCGTTTTTCAGCCATTGAAGCGGTCTGCCTGCGTGGTGGCTGCCCTGCAGGGCGACTACGTCGAAGCGGCAGGGGTGGTTGCCCCAGTGAGCCTCCTTCTGCAGGAACAGGCTGGCAGCAAGCACCAACCGTTTCTGCTTGCGCCCGTCGATACTGTCGAGGGCGCCTCCGAAGGCCGCGTGCAAGCGGTAGCGGACTTCGACGAATACTACTGTATCGGCGTCGAGCATGACCAGATCAAGCTCACCGCCTTTGCATCGCCAGTTGCGTGCCAGCAACTGCAGCCCTTGCCCTTGAAGGTACTCAAGGGCAAGGGTTTCTGCCGCTTGCCCGGCGCTGGTTGGCGATGCTGAGGCCATCAACGCACGGTGTCAGGCAGGCGCTTGACCTGGCCGCCGGTAAACTCGGCCCATGGCAGCTGGCGCTCGACGCGCTGGTTGGCATTGATGCTCAGGCTGCCCGAAAGGCCCAGGATGCGGTTGTCCGGTAGCGCTTTCAGTTGGCCCAGGCGCGGTGCCAGGCTGTAGGCATCGACGCCCATGGCATACAGGCGGCCGAGGCTGCCAGCGGCTTGCGGCCACTGCTGTACAACCTGTTGACGCAGGCTGTTGCTGGTGTCGAGCAGCCACGGTGTTTCGCAGAAGCGGATGCCGTTCATGTCATTGTACTGGTTGACGTCGCCGCTGGCGCTGTACAGGTTCGAAGTGGCATAGACCGGCACGTCACCGGCGTACTGGAAGTTCAGGGTCGGCTTGATCTGCTGCGCCTGTTGTGGGGTCGAGGCGAGGAAGATGAAGTCGATGTCCTGACGGCGCGACGGTTGTGCAGCGATGCGGCCGCCTACCGTGCTTTGCAGGCTCTTGGCGCGGCCTTCGCTCTGGCGTAGCTGGAACAGGTCGGCAATCTGCTGGGCCAGGGCGACCGGCTGGGCGATGCGTTCGGCGGCGAGCAGGGTTCCGCCATTGCCTTCCCAGTCCTGGCGGAAGGCGGCCAGGACACGGTCACCCCATTCGCCGCTCGGTACCAGGGCTACGGCGCGGACCATGCCATCGGCGCGGGCGCGGCGGGAGACTTCACGGGCTTCGTCTTCGGCAGCCAGGCCGAACTGGAACAACTGTGGCGGCGCCTTCTGGCCGGCGTCAGCGTAGTTCAGGGCCAGGGTGGTGATCGGCAGTTGTGGTTTGGCGGCCAGTTGTTTGACCAATGGTTTTTCCAGCGGGCCGATGACCAGCTGCACGCCGGCGGCTTGGGCCTGGCGATAGAAGTCGTCCAGCGAGCCGATACGCGAGCTGTCGAACACCTGCACCGCAGGCGCTGGCTGGCCGGTTTGCTGGGCCTGGAAGTGAGCGGCCATGAAGCCGTCACGCAGTGCGCGGGCAACACCGGCCAGTGGGCCTTCCTGAGGCAGCAGCAGGGCGATCCTGGTCAGCGGCTGGCTGGCCAGTTCCTTGAGCTTGATCAGTGCCACCGGCAGTTGCTGGGCGGCAGGGTGGTCCGGGTGCTGTTTGACCCAGGCCTCGATGGCTGCTTGCTGCTGCTCCAGGGTGCCGGCGCTTTTCACGGCGAACGCCAGGCTGGTCCAGCCGGCCAGTGTCTGATCGTTGGTTGGCTGCTGCAGTTGCTCTGCAGGCAGCGAGGCGACCAGGGCCCAGGTGGCGTCATTGTTGGCGCTGGCCGCCTGGCCGCTGAGCAGTGGCGCCAGCAGTATGCGCTGCTGTGCGGCAGCCAGGGCCTGGCCATCGGCTTCAAGTGCGGCGGCGTGCACGGTATAGGTGCGCGCCTGTTGCTCTGGCGGCAGCTCGGCAAGGCGCTGCAGACTGGGGTGGGCCAGGGCGGTCAGGGCCGCCTTGGGCTGGTTGCGGCTCATGGCCAGTTCGGCCGCGAGGGTGCTGGCGAATACTTGCTGGGCCGGCTTGAGTGTGTCCAGCTGGACCTGCTCGAGAATGCGTGCGGCGCGTGGGAAGTCCTTCTGCTTGTAGGCCAGATCGGCCGCGCTCAGGCGCAGCAGAGCGGCGTCTTCCGCAGACTTGCTGGAAGCGGCCTTTTCGAGCAGTTGCTCGATGCTGGCGTCCGGGGTGCGTGGCAGTTCGCCCAGGCTGGATGAGGGCGAGCTGGCGCAGGCTGCCAGCAGGGCGGCGAGGCAGAGGGCTGTGAGCAGCCGCAGGCAAGCGATCATGTAAAGGTCCTGTTACTCGATCAAGTTGGCCGGCAATTGTACCCAAGCACTGGCCGGGGCGCGATGTTGCTGTGTCGATCCTTCACTATAGGTGGCTTGTTCCTGATCGCCGGCGAAGTTCTTTACGCCCTGTTGCAGGCGCTCGGGCTACAATGGCGCCTTTGATCCGAATGACAGGTGTGCGCAGTGACTGATGTGGCAGGGGCTTCGAAATCCACGGTGGGGACGCTGTATGTGGTGGCAACCCCCATCGGCAACCTCGACGACATGAGCGCCCGGGCGCTGAAGGTGCTGGCGGACGTGGCCCTGATCGCCGCCGAAGACACCCGTCATTCGATCCGCCTGCTGCAACACTTTGGCATCGACACGCCGTTGGCCGCTTGTCATGAGCACAACGAGCGCGACGAAGGCGGGCGTTTTCTCTCCAAGCTGCTGGCGGGTGAAAATGTGGCGTTGGTCTCCGATGCCGGCACGCCTCTGATTTCCGACCCGGGCTATCACCTGGTGCGTCAGGCGCGTGCCGCGGGGGTGAGCGTGGTGCCGGTGCCGGGCGCCTGTGCCTTGATCGCCGCACTATCGGCGGCAGGCCTGCCGTCGGACCGTTTCATCTTCGAAGGCTTCCTGCCGGCCAAGCAGACAGGGCGTCGAGCGCGGCTGGAGCAGGTGAAGGAAGAGCCGCGCACGTTGATCTTCTATGAAGCCCCGCATCGAATCCTGGAATGTCTTGAAGACATGGAGGTGGTATTTGGTGGCGACCGTCCGGCGTTGCTGGCGCGCGAACTGACCAAGACCTTCGAGACCCTCAAGGGCTTGCCGCTGGCTGAGCTGCGGGCTTTCGTAGCTGGCGACAGCAACCAGCAGCGCGGTGAGTGCGTGGTGCTGGTCGGCGGTTGGAGCGCGCCGGAGGGCGAGCAGGCCATCAGTGCCGAAGCTCAGCGCGTGCTCGACCTGCTATTGGCGGAGTTGCCACTCAAGCGGGCTGCGGCGCTTGCAGCGGAAATTACCGGTGTGCGCAAGAACCTGTTGTATCAACTTGCCCTGGAAAAGCAGAAAGCTGAGTAGTGGCAGTTTGATATAAATGTCGGTATCGCTTGTTCTTGCGCGCGCGTGCCGGTAACCTTGGCGGCGGAGAGTCGATCGGACAGTCGCTGCCTGTTTTTGTTCCGCAACTTTTTTGTTGTGTGAGCAGCAGGGGGAGGAAAGTCCGGGCTCCATAGGGCAGAGTGCCAGGTAACGCCTGGGAGGCGTGAGCCTACGGAAAGTGCCACAGAAAATAACCGCCTAAGCACTTCGGTGCCGGTAAGGGTGAAAAGGTGCGGTAAGAGCGCACCGCACGGCTGGCAACAGTTCGTGGCTAGGTAAACCCCACTCGGAGCAAGACCAAATAGGGTTCCATCAGGCGTGGCCCGCGTCGGAACCGGGTAGGTTGCTAGAGGCGTCCAGTGATGGCCGTCGTAGAGGAATGACTGTCCTCGACAAAACCCGGCTTACAGATCGACTCTCCACCTTTCTCTTCCTGCTTGAATCGATAGCAGATCCTCTCTGGTAATACCGAAAAAATCTTACTCTTAATAAATTACTTTAACTTCGAACTCCATTCGCTTGCGTGGGTTTGATTTTTCTCGTGTTTTTTTCTCTCTGGCAGTCCTTCCACATTCCGTTGTCGCGCTAAATCGCGGTCCTGTAAGGCTTTTCCTTATGAACGTGCCTTGACGGTGCTGCGGGCGGATTCCTATAGTGTGCGCAAGTGGCAGAAAGTGGGATGAAGTGGGTTTTCTGACACAAAAAAGCTAACATTGTGGGGAATCACAGCCGTGTTCCGCGGAGCCAACGCCGTCAGCCTCGATGCCAAGGGCCGTCTCGCCATGCCGAGCCGGTACCGTGACGAGCTCGACTCACGTTGCAATGGCCAACTGATCGTGACCATTGACGCCGTAGACCCTTGCTTGTGTGTTTATCCCCTCGACGAGTGGGAACAGATAGAAGCCAAGTTGCGTGCCTTGCCGTCGTTGCGTGAGGAAAACCGCCGCCTGCAGCGTTTGCTGATCGGTAATGCGGTTGACCTGGAGCTCGATGGCAGTGGGCGTTTCCTGGTGCCGCCCCGCCTGCGTGAGTACGCCAAGCTCGACAAGAAGGCGATGCTGGTGGGGCAACTGAACAAATTCCAGCTGTGGGATGAAGATGCCTGGAACGTGGTTTCGGCAGCCGACCTTGCAGCTATCCAACAACCGGGCGCCATGCCCGACGAATTGCGTGACCTGATCCTGTGACCATAGATAGCGGCTTCAACCACATTACCGTCCTGCTCGATGAAGCTGTCGAGGCATTGGCCCTGCGCGCCGACGGTTGCTATCTGGACGGCACTTTCGGCCGTGGCGGACACAGCCGTCTGATTCTCAGCAAGCTCGGGCCGCAAGGACGGCTCTTGGGCTTCGACAAAGATCCACAGGCGATTGCCACGGGGCAAGCGCTGGCGGCCGAAGACGGCCGCTTTGTCATTGTGCAGCGCAGTTTTGCCGAGTTGGGCGCGGAAGTGGCAGCGCGCGGCCTGCACGGCAAGGTCAGTGGCGTGTTGCTGGACCTGGGCGTGTCCTCGCCGCAGCTGGATGATCCAGAGCGTGGCTTCAGTTTCCTCAATGATGGCCCGCTGGACATGCGCATGAACCCGGACCAAGGCATCAGTGCCGCCGAGTTCATCGCCACTGCGCCCGTGGAAGAAATCGCCCGCGTCTTCAAGGAGTACGGTGAGGAACGCTTTGCCGGGCGCATGGCGCGTGCAGTGGTCGAACGCCGCGAAAAACAGCCCTTTACCCGTACCGCCGACCTGGCGGAGGTGCTCAAAGTGGCCAATCCGGCCTGGGAAAAGGGCAAGAACCCGGCTACCCGTGCCTTCCAGGGGCTGCGCATTCACGTCAACAACGAGCTGGGTGACCTGGAGGCTGGCCTTGAGGCTGCACTCGATGCGCTCGAAGTCGGTGGTCGCCTGGCGGTCATCAGTTTCCATTCGCTGGAAGATCGCATCGTCAAGCTGTTCATGCGCAAGCTGGTGAAGGGGGAGGCCGACAACCTGCCGCGTAACCTGCCGGTTCAGCACAAGGTCTTCGAGCCGAAGATCAAGCTCATCGGCAAGGCTCAGTTCGCCTCCGAGGCCGAGCTCAAGGCCAACCCGCGGTCGCGTAGTGCCGTGATGCGCGTGGCGGAGAAGCTGCGGTGAGCAGGCTGCTTGCCAAACCTTTGCCAGGCGGAAGCTTCCTGATGCTTCTGCTGTTCATCGGCGTACTGGTTTCGGCCATTGCCGTGTCCTACAGTGCGCACTGGAACCGTCAATTGCTCAACACCCTGTACGGTGAATTGAACGAGCGCGACAAGGCTCAGGCCGAATGGGGCCGGTTGATTCTTGAGCAGAGTACCTGGACCGCTGCCAGCCGCATCGAGACCCTGGCCTCCGAACAGTTGAACATGCGCGTGCCGTCAGCTGACGAAGTCCGGATGGTGGCGCCATGATGAAACTCGAAGGCGCACTCTACCCGTGGCGCTTCCGCGTGGTGATCGGTTTGCTGGCGATCATGGTCGGTGCCATTTGCTGGCGCATCATCGACCTGCAGGTGGTTGACCGTGACTTCCTCAAGGAACAGGGCGATGCACGCAGCCTGCGTCATATCCCCATCCCGGCGCACCGGGGCTTGATTACCGACCGCAACGGTGAGCCGTTGGCCGTGAGTACTCCGGTCACCACCCTGTGGGCCAACCCCAAAGAGATGCAGGCCTCCAGGGAGCGCTGGCCGCAATTGGCCGCAGCGCTGGGGCAAAACCCGCAGCGGCTTGCCGAGCGCCTGACCCAGCAGGCCAACAAGGAGTTCATCTACCTGGTCCGAGGGCTGACCCCCGAACAGGGCCAGCATGTGCTCGACCTCAAAGTACCTGGTGTGTACGGCCTGGAAGAATTCCGCCGTTTCTATCCGGCCGGTGATGTGGCTGCGCACATGGTCGGCTTTACCGACCTTGATGACCACGGTCGCGAAGGGGTGGAGCTGGCCTATGACGAGTGGCTGGCCGGTGTGCCCGGCAAACGCCAGGTGATCAAGGACCGGCGCGGCCGGCTGATCAAGGACATTCAGGTTACCAAGAACGCCAAGGCCGGGAAGACCTTGGCGTTGTCGATAGACCTGCGCCTGCAGTACCTGGCTACCCGTGAGCTGCGCAACGCCATTGCCGAGCAGGACGCCAAGGCCGGCAGCCTGGTGATCATGGACGTCAAGACCGGTGAGGTCCTGGCCATGGTCAACCAGCCGACCTACAACCCCAACAACCGCCGTAGCATGTTCCCGGCGGCCATGCGTAACCGGGCGATCATCGACGTGTTCGAGCCGGGTTCCACGGTCAAGCCGATCACCATGAGTGCAGCGCTGCAGAGCGGCCGCTGGAAACCGAGCGACAAGGTCGAGGTGTACCCTGGCAGCCTGCAGATCGGTCGCTACACCATCAGGGATGTGTCGCGCAGCGAGGGCCCGATTCTTGATTTGACCGGCATCCTGATCAACTCCAGTAACGTTGGCATGAGCAAGATCGCCTTCGACATTGGCGGCGAAGCCATCTACCGGGTCATGTCCCAGGTCGGCCTGGGTCAGTACACCGGCCTTGGCTTCCCGGGCGAGCGTGTCGGCAACCTGCCCAACCACCGCGAGTGGCGCAAGGCCGAGACCGCAACCCTGTCCTATGGCTACGGTGTGTCGGTGACCGCCCTGCAGCTGGTGCATGCCTACGCGGCGCTGGCCAACGACGGCAAGATGGTGCCGCTGTCGATCATCAAGGTCGACAAGACGCCGGAAGCCGTGCAGGCCATTCCGAAGGAAGTCGCCGAAACTGTTCAGGGCATGTTGCAGCAGGTGATCGAAGCGCCGCGCGGCGTGTTCCGGGCCCGGGTGCCGTTCTATCACGTGGCCGGCAAGTCCGGCACCGCGCGCAAGGCCACCGTGGGTGCCAAGGGGTACACCGAAAACGCCTACCGCTCGCTGTTCGCCGGCTTCGGGCCAATGAGCGACCCGCGCTACGCCATCGTCGTGGTCATCGATGAGCCGAGAAAGGGGGGGTACTTCGGTGGCCTGGTTTCGGCGCCTGTATTCAGCAACGTCATGTCCGGCACCCTGCGCCTGATGAACGTGCCGCCAGACAACCTGCCGCCACCGGCACCAGTCGTGCCATCGCAAGTCAATGCAGCAGCAGCCAAGGGAGGGCGTGGATGATGACAATGCCATTAAGCAAACTTTTCGCCCACGCCAGCCGTGATCCGTTGATCCGTGAGCTGACCCTGGACAGCCGCAGTGTGCGCCCGGGGGACTTGTTCCTGGCCGTGCCGGGTGCCAAGGTCGATGGTCGCGAGCATATCGCCGATGCCCTGGCCCGCGGCGCTGCCGCCGTGGCCTATGAAGAACAGGGCGCCAACGTGCTGCCGCTGACCGATGCGCCCCTGATTCCGGTCAAAGGCCTGATCGCTCAGCTTTCAGATATTGCCGGGCGCTTCTATGGTGAACCGAGCCGCCAGTTGAATCTGGTCGGTGTGACCGGCACCAACGGCAAGACAAGCGTTACCCAACTGGTAGCCCAGGCGCTCGACCTGCTTGGCCAGCGCTGCGGCCTGATTGGCACCCTGGGTACCGGTTTCTACGGCGAGTTGCAGAGCGGCCGCCTGACCACGCCCGACCCGATTGCCGTGCAGTCGACCCTCAATGACCTCAAGAAAGGCGGCGCCAAGGCCGTGGCCATGGAAGTGTCTTCCCATGCCCTGGAGCAAGGCCGGGTTGCCGCACTGGAATTTGACATTGCGGTGATGACCAACCTGTCCCGCGACCACCTCGACTATCACGGCAGCATGGAGGCCTACGAGGCCGCCAAGGCCAAGCTGTTCGCCTGGCCGAGCCTGCGTTGCCAGGTGGTCAACCTGGATGACGGCTTTGGTCGTCGCCTGGCCGACGACTTTGCTCGCCGCCCGAGTGTCGACCATATCGAAACCCGGCTGTTGAGCTATAGCCTGGAAAGCCCTGAGGCCTCGCTGTTCTGCCGCGAAGCCGTGTTCAGTGACGATGGCGTGCGCGCTACGATCGTCACTGCCCAAGGTGAGCGCATCTTGCGCAGCCAGTTGCTGGGCCGCTTCAACCTGAGCAACATGCTTGCCGCGGTGGCGACCCTGCTGGCGCTGGACTATGCGCTGGACGAGATCCTCAAGGTTACCCCGCAATTGCAGGGGCCGGTAGGCCGCATGCAGCGCCTGGGTGGCGGCGACAAGCCGCTGGTGGTAGTCGACTACGCACACACGCCGGATGCGCTTGAAAAAGTACTCGAGGCCCTGCGCCCGCACGCTCATGGCAAGTTGTTGTGCCTGTTCGGCTGCGGCGGTGACCGTGATCGCGGCAAGCGCCCGCTGATGGCCGAAGTGGCCGAGCGCCTGGCCGACCGCGTACTGGTCACCGACGACAACCCACGTACTGAAGATCCGTTGCGCATCTTCGATGATATCCGCCCCGGTTTCGCCAGGCCTGACGACGTCGAGTTCGTCGCCGGCCGTGGCGAAGCCATTGCGCACCTGATCGCCACTGCCGCTGCCAACGACGTGATCGTGCTGGCCGGCAAGGGGCACGAGGATTACCAGGAAATCAATGGCGAGCGCCATGATTTCTCAGATTTGACCGAAGCCGAAAAGGCACTTGCAGCCTGGGAGGCTCCACATGCTTAAGCCGCTGTCACTCAGCCAGCTGACCACAGCACTGAATGGTCAACAAATTGGTGCCGACGCCACGTTCACCGGTGTCAGCATCGATAGCCGCAGTGTCAGCGCCGGGCAACTGTTCGTCGCCCTGGCCGGCCCGCGTTTCGATGGCCATGACTACCTGGCTGATGTAAAAGCCAAAGGCGCAGTAGCCGCCCTGGTCGAGCATGAAGTGGCCGGTGTCGACCTGCCGCAGTTGCTGGTCAAGGATTGCCGGGCAGCACTGGGTCAGCTCGGCGCCCTGAACCGCGCGGCTTTCGACAAGCCTGTAGTAGCCATTACCGGTTCCAGCGGCAAGACCACAGTCAAGGAGATGCTCGCCAGCATCCTGCGTACCGGTGGCCTGGTGCACGCCACCCGCGGCAACTTGAACAATGACCTCGGCGCACCGCTGACACTGCTGGAAATCGCCCCGGAGCACAGCGCAGCAGTGATCGAGCTGGGCGCCTCGCGCATTGGCGAAATCCGCTACACCGTGGGCCTGACACAACCGCAGGTGGTCATCATCAACAACGCCGGTACTGCCCACGTTGGCGAATTCGGCGGCCCGGACAAGATCGTCGAAGCCAAGGGCGAGATTCTCGAAGGCCTGGGCGAGGGCGGTATTGCCATCCTCAACCTGGACGACAAAGCTTTTGACATCTGGAAGGCGCGTGCCGGTGCGCACAAGGTCGTCAGTTTTGCACGCAGCAACCCTAAGGCCGATTTCCACGCTTCAGACATTGGTCGCGATGCCCGCGGCTGCCCGTCGTTCACCCTGCATGGCGCCCGTGAAACGGTAGCCGTACAACTCAATGTGCTGGGTGAACACAACGTCAGCAACGCCCTGGCCGCCGCCGCCGCTGCACATGCCGTTGGTCTGAGCCTGAGCGGCATTGCCGCAGGCCTGGCGGCCGTGCAACCGGTCAAGGGGCGTACCGTGGCGCAGATCGCGCCGAACGGGGTACGGGTAATCGACGACAGTTACAACGCAAATCCCACCTCTATGTGCGCAGCCATTGATATACTCGCCGGCTTTTCCGGACGCACCGTTCTGGTGCTTGGGGATATCGGCGAATTGGGGCAATGGGCGGAAGAAGGCCACCGTCAGGTGGGTGACTACGCGCGTGGCAAGGTCGACGCCCTGTACGCAGTGGGTTCCAACATGACACATGCGGTCAAGGCGTTCGGCGCCAATGGCCGCCATTTCGCTACTCAAGCTGAGCTGATCGATGCGGTTAGCGCCGAGAAAGCCAGTGACACCACTATCTTGATCAAGGGCTCGCGCAGCGCTGCGATGGAAAACGTCGTGGCGGCATTGTGCGGTGCCAGCGGGGAGAAACATTAATGCTGCTGCTGTTGGCCGAGTATCTGCAACAGTTCCATAAAGGCTTCGCGGTCTTTCAGTACCTGTCCCTGCGCGGGATTCTTGGTGTACTGACCGCGTTGTCCCTGGCGCTGTGGCTGGGCCCCTGGATGATCCGTACCCTGCAAATTCGCCAGATCGGCCAGGCCGTGCGTAACGACGGCCCGCAATCGCACCTGTCCAAGTCCGGTACCCCGACCATGGGTGGTGCGCTGATCCTGTCGGCCATTGCCATCAGCACCTTGCTGTGGGCCGACCTGAGCAACCGCTATGTGTGGGTTGTGCTGATCGTCACCCTGGCGTTCGGTGCCATTGGCTGGGTCGATGACTACCGCAAGGTGATCGAAAAGAACTCCCGTGGCCTTCCGAGCCGCTGGAAGTACTTCTGGCAGTCGGTGTTCGGCCTGGCGGCGGCGGTGTTCCTGTACAAGACGGCGCCAACCAGCGTCGAGACCACGCTGATCCTGCCGTTCATCAAGGATGTCACCATTCCGCTGGGCGTCGGCTTCGTCGTACTGACCTACTTCGTCATTGTCGGTTCGAGCAACGCGGTCAACCTCACTGATGGCCTCGACGGCCTGGCAATCATGCCGACGGTGATGGTCGGCGGCGCGCTGGGCATCTTCTGCTACCTGTCGGGTAACGTGAAGTTCGCCGAGTACCTGCTGATCCCCTACGTGCCGGGCTCGGGCGAGCTGATCGTGTTCTGCGGCGCGCTGATCGGTGCCGGCCTGGGCTTCCTGTGGTTCAACACCTACCCGGCGCAAGTGTTCATGGGTGACGTCGGCGCGCTGGCGCTGGGCGCCGCGCTGGGCACCATCGCCGTCATCGTGCGTCAGGAAATCGTGCTGTTCATCATGGGCGGCATCTTCGTGGTGGAAACCCTGTCGGTGGTCATCCAGGTCGCCTCCTTCAAGCTGACCGGCAAGCGCGTGTTCCGCATGGCGCCGATTCACCACCACTTTGAACTCAAGGGCTGGCCAGAGCCTCGGGTGATCGTCCGATTCTGGATCATCACCGTGATCCTGGTACTGATTGGCCTTGCAACCCTGAAATTGAGGTAGATGAGCGTGTCTTTGATCGCTTCCGACCAATTCCGCATCGTTGTCGGCCTCGGCAAGAGCGGCATGTCCCTGGTTCGCTTCCTGGCGAGCCGGGGCATTGCCTTTGCGGTCGCCGATACCCGCGAGCAACCGCCGGAACTGGAAACCCTGCGCCGTGATTACCCGCAGGTGGAAGTGCGCTGTGGTGAACTGGACGTGGACTTCCTGTGCCGCGCCAACGAGTTGTACGTGAGCCCCGGTCTGGCCTTGGCCACGCCGGCCTTGCAGCAGGCGGCCGCGCGTGGCGTGAAGCTGTCTGGCGACATCGAGCTGTTTGCTCGCCATGCCAAGGCGCCGATCATTGCCATCAGCGGTTCCAACGCCAAGAGCACCGTCACGACGCTGGTCGGTGAAATGGCCGCCAAGGCCGGTAAACGCGTGGCCGTGGGCGGTAACCTCGGTACCCCGGCGCTCGACCTGCTGGCCGATGACATCGAACTGTACGTGCTGGAGCTTTCCAGCTTCCAGCTGGAAACCACTGACCAGCTCAACGCCGAAGTGGCGACCGTTCTGAACATCAGCGAAGACCACATGGACCGCTATAGCGGCCTTCCGGCCTACCACCTGGCCAAGCACCGGATCTTCCGCGGGGCCAGGCAGGTGGTGGTGAACCGTCAGGATGCCCTCAGCCGGCCATTGCCCGTGGAGGGCCGCCCATGCTGGACCTTCGGCCTCGGCCAGCCGGACTTCAAAGCCTTTGGCCTGCGCGAAGTGGGTGGTGAAAAATACCTGGCGTTCGAGTTCCAGGCATTGATGCCGGCGCGCGAACTGAAGGTTCGCGGCGCCCACAACCAGAGCAACGCCCTGGCAGCACTGGCCTTGGGCCATGCTGCCGGTCTGCCGTTCGAGCCGATGCTCGAGGCCCTGCGCGAGTTCAGTGGCCTGGCCCACCGGTGCCAGTGGGTGCGCGAGCGTAACGGCGTTAACTGGTACGACGACTCCAAGGCCACCAACGTCGGTGCTGCCCTGGCCGCCATCGAAGGCCTGGGCGCCGATATCGAAGGCAAGCTGGTGCTGATCGCCGGTGGTGATGGCAAAGGTGCCGAATTCACTGCGTTGCGCGAGCCGGTCAAGCGTTACTGCCGCGCCGTGGTATTGCTTGGCCGTGATGCCGAGCGCCTGGCCGAGGCGTTGGGCGATGCTGTGCCACTGGTTCGGGTCAAGACCCTTGACGATGCCGTACAGCAGTGTGCCGAGCTGGCCCGGGCCGGCGATGCCGTGCTGCTGTCGCCGGCATGCGCCAGCCTTGACATGTTCAAGAACTTCGAGGAACGCGGGCGCCTGTTCGCCCAGGCAGCGGGAGGTCTTGCATGATCTTCGGCATCTTCAAGCCCTACCCGTCGCCGCTGATCAGCGGCCGTGGCATCGACCTGGACTTCCCGATGCTCGCCGGTTGCCTGGCCTTGCTGGGCCTGGGCCTGGTGATGATCACTTCGGCATCCTCGGAAGTGGCTGCTGTACAGTCCGGCAACCCGCTATATCACATGTTCCGCCACCTGGTGTACGTGTTCCTTGGCCTGGTGGCCTGTGGTGCAACGCTGCTGGTGCCGATCGCCACTTGGCAGCGCATGGGCTTCATGATGCTGCTTGGCGCCTTCGGCCTGCTGGTACTGGTACTGGTGCCGGGGATTGGCCGTGAAGTCAACGGCTCCATGCGCTGGATCGGTTTCAGCTTCTTCAACGTTCAGCCTTCGGAAATCGCCAAGGTGTTCGTGGTCATCTACCTGGCCGGCTACCTGGTACGCCGACAGACCGAGGTGCGCGAAACCTGGATGGGCTTCTTCAAGCCGTTCATCGTGCTGCTGCCCATGGCCGCCTTGCTGCTGATGGAACCGGACTTCGGCGCCACCGTGGTGATGATGGGCGCGGCGGCGGCCATGTTGTTTTTGGGAGGGGTGGGGCTGTTCCGCTTCAGCCTGATGGTGGTGCTGGCGGTGCTGGCGGTATTTGTCCTGGTGCAGGCGCAGCCCTACCGGATGGCGCGCCTTATCACCTTCACCGACCCCTGGGCCGATCAGTTCGGCTCCGGCTACCAGCTGACCCAGGCACTGATTGCCTTTGGCCGTGGCGAGTGGCTGGGCGTTGGCCTGGGCAACAGTGTGCAGAAGCAGTTCTACCTGCCTGAAGCGCACACCGACTTCGTGTTCTCGGTCCTGGCGGAAGAACTGGGCGTGGTCGGCTCGCTGCTGACCGTCGCGCTGTTCGTGTTTGTCACCGTGCGCGCCCTTTACATCGGCCTGTGGGCCGAAAAAGCCAAACAGTTCTTTGCCGCCTACATGGCGTTCGGCCTGGCTTTCCTGTGGATTGGCCAGTTCCTGATCAACATCGGTGTGAACGTCGGCCTGCTGCCGACCAAGGGCCTGACCCTGCCGTTTCTCAGTTACGGGGGGAGCTCGCTGGTGATCTGCTGCGCCTGCGTGGGCCTGTTGCTGCGCATCGAGTGGGAGAGCCGCACGCACCTGGGCAGTGAGGAGCACGAATTCAGCGAAAGCGATTTTGCCGAGGAGACCAGTCATGGCCGCTGAAGGCAAAAATGTATTGATCATGGCCGGCGGCACCGGGGGGCACGTGTTCCCGGCGCTGGCCTGCGCCCGTGAGTTCCAGGCGCGCGGTTACAGCGTGCACTGGCTGGGCACCCCGCGTGGCATCGAGAACGAACTGGTGCCGCAGGCGGGTTTGCCATTGCATCTGATTCAGGTCAGCGGCTTGCGTGGCAAGGGCAAGCTGTCGTTGCTCAAGGCGCCTTTCATCTTGGTCAAGGCCGTACTGCAGGCACGGCGCATCATTCGCCAGCTCAAGCCCGTATGTGTCCTGGGCTTTGGCGGCTATGTGACCGGCCCCGGCGGCGTGGCCGCGCGGCTGTGCGGCGTGCCACTGGTGATCCATGAGCAGAACGCCAGGGCCGGTACCGCCAATCGGTTGCTGGTGCCACTCTCGGCGCGGGTCTGCGAAGCTTTCCCGAACACCTTCGAGGCCAGCGACAAACGTCGCACCACCGGCAACCCGGTGCGCCCGGAACTCTTCATGGACGCGCAACGTGCGCCCTTGGGCGAGCGCCGTGCACGCCTTTTGGTGCTGGGGGGCAGCCTGGGTGCGGAACCATTGAACAAATTGTTGCCTAAGGCCCTGTCCGAAGTGCCCGCCGCGCTGCGGCCAGAGGTGTTCCACCAGGCCGGCAAGCAACACGCGCCGATCACCGCCGAGCGTTATCACGAGGCGGGTGTCGCGGCTCAGGTAGAGCCCTTCATCAAAGACATGGCCCAAGCTTATGGCTGGGCCGACCTGGTGGTGTGCCGGGCCGGTGCCCTGACCGTCAGCGAACTGGCGGCAGCAGGCCTGCCTTCGATGCTGGTGCCTTTGCCCCATGCGATCGACGATCACCAGACCCACAACGCCCAATATCTGGCCCGCGAAGGCGCTGCCTTCCTGATGCCACAAGCGACAACTGGCGCAGCGCAACTTGCTGAACGCCTGAACGAGGTGCTGATGCAACCCGAGAAACTCAACGTCATGGCTGGCACCGCACGGCGCCTGGCCAAACCTGCTGCAACCAGCACCGTGGTCGATATCTGCCTGGAGGTGGCCCATGGTTGAGAGCCAGAAAGCCATGCCCCAGCCGAAGATGGGCCGTATTCGCCGCATTCACTTCGTCGGCATCGGCGGCGTTGGCATGTGCGGTATTGCCGAAGTCTTGCTGAACCTGGGCTATGAAGTGTCCGGTTCGGACCTTAAGGCCTCGCCGGTTACCGAGCGCCTGGAGTCCTTCGGCGCCGAGATCTTCGTCGGCCACCGCGCCGAGAACGCCGCCACCGCCGATGTGCTGGTGGTGTCCAGCGCCATCAACCCGGCCAACCCGGAAGTCGCCACCGCCCTGGAACGGCGCATTCCGGTGGTGCCGCGTGCCGAGATGCTCGCCGAGCTGATGCGTTACCGCCATGGCGTGGCCGTTGCCGGTACTCACGGCAAGACCACCACGACCAGCCTGCTGGCTTCAGTGTTCGCCGCAGGTGGCCTGGACCCGACCTTCGTCATCGGTGGCCGCCTTACCGCTGCCGGCACCAATGCCCAGCTGGGCACCAGCCGCTACCTGATCGCCGAAGCAGACGAAAGCGATGCCAGCTTCCTGCACCTGCAGCCGATGGTGGCCGTGGTCACCAACATCGATGCCGACCACATGGCGACCTACGAAGGTGACTTCAACAAGCTGAAGAAAACCTTCGTCGAGTTCCTGCACAACCTGCCGTTTTATGGGCTGGCGGTGATGTGTCTGGACGACCCGGTGGTTCGCGAGATCCTGCCGCAGGTGAAGCGCCCGACCGTGACCTACGGCTTCAGCGAAGAGGCCGACATCCGCGCCATCAATGTGCGTCAGCAGGGCATGCAGACCCACTTCACCGTGCTGCGCCGTGATCGCGAGCCGTTGGAGGTTTCCGTGAACATGCCCGGCAACCACAACGTGCTCAACGCCCTGGCCACCATTGCCATCGCCACTGACGAAGGCATTACTGACGAGGCCATCATCCAGGGCCTGTCCGGCTTCCAGGGTGTCGGCCGTCGCTTCCAGGTGTACGGTGAGCTGCCGGTCGAAGGCGGCAGTGTGATGCTGGTCGACGACTACGGCCATCACCCGACCGAAGTGGCTGCGGTGATCAAGGCTGTACGCGGTGGCTGGCCAAGCCGCCGTCTGGTGATCGTCTACCAGCCGCACCGCTACAGCCGCACCCGCGACCTGTACGACGATTTCGTCCAGGTGCTGGGTGATGCCAACGTGCTGCTGCTGATGGAGGTCTACCCGGCCGGTGAAGAGCCGATCCCCGGTGCCGACAGCCGTCAGCTGTGCCACAGCATCCGCCAGCGCGGCAAGCTGGACCCGATCTATATCGAGCGCGGCGCCGAGCTGGCGCCGCTGGTCAAGCCACTGCTGCGCGCTGGCGACATCCTGCTCTGCCAGGGTGCCGGTGATGTTGGCGGCCTGGCCCCGCAGTTGATGAAAAGCCCGCTGTTCGCAGGCGCCAAGCAGGAGAAGTCGAAATGACCAGCGCCTACGACAAGCTGCACTCGACCCTGGACGTCAAGGCGTTCGGCCGCGTCGCTGTGCTTTACGGTGGCAAGAGCGCCGAGCGAGAGGTGTCGTTGAAGTCCGGCGCCGCAGTGATTGATGCACTGAGCACTGCCGGTGTCGACGTGGTCGCCATCGACGTCGGTGACGACCTGCTCGCGCGCCTGCAAAGCGAGAAGATCGACCGCGCCTTCATCATCCTCCACGGCCGTGGCGGTGAAGACGGGAGCATGCAAGGCTTGCTGGAGTGCCTGGGCATCCCCTACACCGGCAGCGGCATCCTGGCTTCAGCGCTGGCGATGGATAAGCTGCGCACCAAGCAGGTGTGGCAGAGCCTGGGCATTCCCACACCACGCCACGCAGTGTTGGCGAGCGAAAGCGATTGTTTGCAGGCCAGTACGGAACTGGGCTTCCCACTTATCGTCAAACCCGCCCATGAAGGCTCTAGCATCGGCATGGCCAAGGTGAACAGCGCCCAGGAACTGGTCGCCGCCTGGCAGGACGCCGCCAAATACGATTCCCAGGTACTGGTGGAGCAGTGGATCCACGGTCCGGAGTTCACCATCGCGGTACTGCGCGGCCAGGTGCTGCCGCCGATCGCCCTGGGTACGCCGCACGTGTTCTACGACTACGACGCCAAGTACATCGCCAACGATACCCAGTACCGCATCCCGTGCGGGCTGGATAGCGTCAAGGAACAGGAACTGATCGACCTGACCGCGCGCGCCTGCAATGCCATTGGCATCGAGGGCTGGGGGCGGCTGGACGTGATGCAGGACGAGCAGGGCCGGTTCTGGCTGCTCGAAGTCAACACTGCACCGGGCATGACAGATCATAGCCTGGTGCCCATGGCGGCCCGCGCGGCTGGCCTGGACTTCCAGCAACTGGTGCTGGCAATCCTGGCCGAAAGCGTGGCGACGCGAGGTTAATAACCATGCAAGGCGCAATGATACGTCAGCAGCAACCCGTTACCGGCCGTAGCAAGCCGGTGCCGCGTGGTGCCAGCCGGCTGGTGGCCGACGAGCCCGTATCGGCGCGCCTGCCTCGGCCAAGCCTGGGCGGCCTCAAGCGCTTGCTGTGGCCGGTGTTGCTGGTGGCGGCCGGCTTTGGTGCCTATGAGGGTGCCGTTCGCCTGATGCCGTACGCCGACCGCCCGATCACCAAGATCGATGTGCAGGGCGACCTTAGCTACATCAGTCAGCAGTCGGTGCAGCAGCGTATCGCGCCCTATGTGGCGGCGAGCTTCTTCAGCGTCGACCTGCCGGCGATGCGGGCCGAGCTCGAGCAGATGCCGTGGATCGCCCACGCCGAAGTGCGCCGGGTGTGGCCCGACGAGGTGGTGATCCGCCTTGAAGAACAGCTGCCGGTGGCACGCTGGGGTGATGCAGCCCTGCTGAACAACCAGGGTCAGGCTTTCACCCCGCGCGAGCTGGCCAACTATGAGCACCTGCCGCAGCTGGCCGGGCCGCAGCGTGCTCAGCAACAAGTCATGCAGCAGTATCAGGTACTGAGCCAGATGCTGCGCCCCTTGGGCTTTTCCATCGCTCGCCTGGAGCTGCGCGAGCGAGGCAGCTGGTTCCTGACCACCGGTGCGAGCAGTGCCGGGCCAGGCATCGAGTTGCTGCTGGGGCGCGATCATCTGGTGGAGAAGATGCGCCGTTTCATTGCCATTTACGACAAGACACTCAAAGACCAGATCACCACTATCGCCCGCATTGATCTGCGTTATTCCAACGGACTTGCCGTTGGTTGGCGGGAACCGATTGCACCGACGACGGCCCAACCCGCCGTTGCGAAGAATTAGAGAGAGGCAGGACCATGGCAAACGCGCATAGCGGCAAAATGATCGTCGGGCTGGACATTGGCACCTCCAAGGTGGTGGCGCTGGTGGGCGAAGTGGGCGAAGACGGCACCCTGGAAATCGTCGGGATCGGCACCCATCCGTCCCGTGGCCTGAAAAAAGGCGTGGTGGTGAACATCGAGTCCACCGTGCAGTCGATCCAGCGCGCCGTGGAAGAGGCGCAACTGATGGCCGGTTGCCGTATCCACTCGGCGTTCGTCGGTGTGGCCGGTAATCACATCCGCAGCCTGAACTCCCACGGCATCGTCGCCATTCGTGACCGCGAGGTCAGCCTGGCCGACCTGGAGCGCGTACTCGACGCTGCCCAGGCCGTGGCGATTCCGGCCGACCAGCGCGTGCTGCACACCTTGCCGCAGGACTACGTGATCGACAACCAGGAAGGCGTGCGCGAGCCGCTGGGCATGTCTGGCGTGCGCCTGGAAGCCAAGGTTCACGTGGTCACTTGCGCGGTCAACGCCGCCCAGAACATCGAAAAGTGTGTGCGCCGCTGCGGCCTGGAAATCGACGACATCATTCTCGAGCAGCTGGCTTCGGCCTACTCGGTGCTGACCGATGATGAAAAAGAGCTGGGCGTGTGCCTGGTGGACATCGGTGGCGGCACCACCGACATCGCCATCTTCACCGAGGGCGCCATCCGCCACACGGCGGTCATCCCGATTGCTGGCGACCAGGTGACCAACGATATCGCCATGGCCCTGCGTACCCCGACCCAGTACGCCGAAGAAATCAAGATCCGCTACGCCTGCGCCCTGGCCAAACTGGCTGGCGCTGGCGAGACCATCAAGGTGCCGAGCGTGGGCGATCGTCCACCGCGCGAGCTGTCGCGCCAGGCCCTGGCCGAGGTGGTGGAGCCACGTTACGACGAGCTCTTCACCCTGATCCAGGCCGAACTGCGCCGCAGCGGCTACGAAGACCTGGTGCCCGCTGGCATCGTCCTCACCGGCGGCACCGCGAAGATGGAAGGCGCCGTGGAACTGGCCGAGGAAATCTTCCACATGCCGGTACGCCTGGGCGTGCCGCACAGCGTTCGGGGGCTGAGCGACGTGGTGCGCAACCCGATCTATTCCACTGGTGTGGGCTTGCTCACCTACGGCCTGCTGAAGCAGTCCGAAGACTTGGCCCTGACCGGTAACAGCAACAGCAGCAGCAACAGCTATGGCGATGAACCGAAGGCCCCAGTGCTTGAACGCTTCAAGAAATGGGTCCAGGGCAACTTCTAAGTTTCAAAGCAGTAGTGGTAGGCGCGACAACTAGAGAACTGTAAGGAGAGGGAAAATGTTCGAGCTCGTAGACAACGTCCCGCAAAGCCCGGTCATCAAAGTGATCGGCGTTGGTGGTGGTGGCGGCAACGCCGTCAATCACATGGTCAAGAGCAGCATCGAAGGCGTGGAATTCATCTGCGCCAACACCGATGCCCAGGCGCTGAAAAACATTGGCGCACGCACCATCCTGCAATTGGGCACGGGTGTGACCAAGGGCCTGGGTGCCGGTGCCAATCCGGAAGTCGGCCGTCAGGCCGCGCTGGAAGACCGTGAGCGCATCGCTGAAGTGCTGCAGGGCACCAACATGGTGTTCATCACCACTGGCATGGGTGGCGGTACCGGTACCGGTGCAGCGCCAATCATTGCCGAAGTGGCCAAGGAAATGGGGATCCTCACCGTTGCAGTGGTGACCCGTCCGTTCCCGTTCGAAGGCCGCAAGCGCATGCAGATCGCCGATGAAGGCATCCGCATGCTGGCTGAAAGCGTCGACTCGTTGATCACCATCCCCAACGAGAAGCTGCTGACCATCCTGGGCAAGGATGCCAGCCTGCTGTCCGCCTTCGCCAAGGCTGACGATGTACTGGCCGGTGCCGTACGCGGTATCTCCGACATCATCAAGCGCCCCGGCATGATCAACGTCGACTTCGCCGACGTGCGTACCGTGATGGGTGAAATGGGCATGGCCATGATGGGTACTGGTTGCGCCAGCGGCCCGAACCGTGCGCGTGAAGCCACCGAGGCAGCTATCCGTAACCCGCTGCTGGAAGACGTCAACCTGCAGGGCGCCCGCGGTATCCTGGTGAACATCACCGCAGGCCCGGACCTGTCGCTGGGTGAGTACTCCGACGTGGGTAGCATCATCGAAGCCTTCGCCTCCGACCACGCGATGGTCAAGGTCGGCACCGTGATCGACCCCGACATGCGCGACGAACTGCACGTGACCGTGGTGGCCACTGGTCTGGGTGCACGCATCGAGAAGCCTGTGAAGGTCGTCGACAACACCCTGCAGACTGCCCAGCAGGCGTACGAAGCGTCCAATCCTGCGCCGGTGCGCCAGGAGCAGCCAGCGGTCAACTACCGTGACCTGGAGCGCCCGACCGTCATGCGCAACCAGGCGCATGCAGGTGCTGCCGCAGCCGCTAAACTGAACCCTCAGGATGACCTGGACTACCTCGATATCCCGGCATTCCTGCGTCGTCAGGCTGATTAATGGAATTTATCAGGGGTATAAAGGTGATTGGTATTCATCAAAGGTTGGGTCTGTTATCATCCCCAGCCTTTGTTGATACCTGTTCGCAATTTGCGCTGAAGCGGCCAATGCCATGATTAAACAACGCACCCTGAAGAATACCATCCGTGCCACAGGTGTCGGTCTGCACTCCGGGGAGAAGGTTTACCTGACCCTCAAGCCTGCACCTGTTGACACCGGCATCGTCTTCCGCCGCGCCGACCTCGACCCTGTGGTCGAGATCCCTGCGCGTGCGGCCAACGTCGGCGAGACAACCATGTCGACGACGTTGGTCAACGGTGACGTCAAGGTCGATACGGTCGAGCACCTGCTCTCCGCCATGGCGGGTCTGGGCATCGATAACGCCTACGTCGAGCTCTCCGCCTCGGAAGTGCCGATCATGGATGGCAGCGCCGGTCCTTTTGTATTCCTGATTCAGTCTGCCGGCCTGGAAGAACAGGACGCAGCCAAGAAGTTCATCCGCATCCTGCGTGAGGTTACCGTGGAGGAGGGCGACAAGCGCGCCACGTTCCTGCCTTTCGAAGGATTCAAGGTGAGCTTCGAGATCGATTTCGATCACCCGGTGCTTCGCAACCGGACCCAGAGCGCCAGCGTCGACTTTTCCAGCACCTCGTTCGTGAAGGAAGTCAGCCGCGCGCGTACCTTTGGCTTCATGCGTGACATCGAGTACCTGCGCAAGCACAACCTTGCGTTGGGTGGCAGTGTCGAGAACGCCATCGTGGTCGATGAGGACGGCGTGCTCAACGAAGACGGCCTTCGTTACGAAGACGAATTCGTCAAGCACAAGATCCTCGACGCCATCGGCGATCTGTACCTGCTGGGCAACAGCCTGATCGGCGAGTTCAAGGGCTTCAAGTCCGGCCACGCGCTGAACAATCAGCTGTTGCGCAAGCTGATCGCTGAAACCGATGCCTGGGAAGTGGTCACTTTCGAAGATGCCAGTACGGCACCGATCTCGTACATGCGCCCTGTTGCGGCCGTGTAAGTTCGAACACTCTCTAGTTCATTAAGGCCACCTTCGGGTGGCCTTTTCTATGGCTTGACCAGGGCGTGGGCGGCCAACCGTTCCAGTGCTGCGCGCAGTTTGGGGTCGGTAATGCCCTCGGCGGTGTCGCGCAGGCTCTCGGCCGCACTGTTCGAAAGCTCGGCAGCATGCCCGCCACGCTTGGCCGGCACCAGCGGCGGCTGTACCTTGTACAGGATGCGCCTGAGGTTGCCGAATGCTTCCATGGCCTGCAGTGCCGCCAGCAAACGTTTCTGCTGGTAGCGCAGCCGGGTTGCCCAGTGGCCGTCGGTTACCACCAGCAACAAAGTGCCATCGCGCCAGGACGCCACATGGCAGTGCTCGCGGGCAGCCGGTTGCAACTGGCTTTCCAGCAGGCGCTGCAAGTGCTCCAGGCGCTCGGCCTGGTTCAGTAGCAGGCGCAGCGGGCGCACCTGGCGCAGCAGGGCGGAGGGCGGCTGGGCGGGGGAGGGTTTATAGGCCATGGGGGTACGCGTGAGGTGACGTGGGCACAGTCTAACATCTCCGTTGCCTGTGCCGGCCTC
>NZ_JBICKE010000075.1:0-16030 GCF_043103865.1 Pseudomonas sp. yb_5 | reverse complement strand
AGGATATGCGGTCTTTGTAGGAGCGGGTTTACCCGCGAAAGGGCCGGCACAGGCTGACAAACGCCCAGGCACAAAAAACGCCCCGAGGGGCGTTTTTGCGTTTCAGGCCGGCTTAGGCGTAGTGCTTGGCCGCCGGGCTGCTCTCTGCCAGATCCAGCGCCGCGTCGTTATCGGCACTGATCTTGTGGTACAGCGCAGCATCGGTTGCCAGGGTCTTCTCGCGAGCCGGGAAGATTTCCTTGAGCTTGGCAGCCCAGGCACCCTTGGCCTGCTCGGGGAAGCAGCGCTCGATCAGTTCCAGCATGATCGACACGGTCACCGAGGCACCCGGCGATGCGCCGAGCAGTGCTGCCAGGCTGCCGTCCTGGGCCGAGACCAGCTCGGTACCGAACTGCAGTACGCCGCCTTTTTTCGGGTCTTTCTTGATGATCTGCACGCGCTGACCCGCCACTTCCAGGCGCCAGTCCTCGGCCTTGGCCTGCGGATAGAAACGACGCAGGGCTTCCAGACGCTGCTCCATCGACTGCATCACTTCGCTGACCAGGTACTTGGTCAGGTCCATGTTGTCGCGGGCCACAGCCAGCATCGGGCCGATGTTGCCCATGCGCACCGACAGCGGCAGGTCCATCAGCGAGCCGTGCTTGAGGAACTTGGTAGTGAAACCGGCATACGGGCCGAACAGCAGTGAAGTCTTGCCGTCCACGACGCGGGTGTCCAGGTGCGGTACCGACATCGGCGGGGCGCCGACAGCGGCCTGGCTGTAGACCTTGGCCTGGTGCTGCTTGACGATTTCCGGGTTGTCGCAACGCAGCCACTGGCCGCTGACAGGGAAGCCGCCGAAACCTTTGCTTTCCGGGATGCCGGACAACTGCAGCAGCGGCAGGGCCGCGCCGCCGGCGCCGAGGAAGACGAAGCGGGCGTCGACTTCACGGCTGCCGCCGCTGTTGACGTCCTTGATGCTCACGGTCCAGCCGCTGCCGTTACGGCGCAGGCCGACAACCTTCTTGCTGTACTTGACTTGCGCGTCCGGCGAGTCGCCCAGCAGCTTGAGCAGCTTGTTGGTCAGTGCGCCGAAGTTCACGTCGGTGCCTTTGGCCACGCGGGTAGCAGCGATGTGCTGGTCGGCCGGGCGGCCAGGCATCATCAGCGGCATCCAGTCGTTCATCACGGCCTTGTCTTCGGTGTATTCCATCTCGGCGAAGGCGTGGTGCTGCTTGAGCAGCTCGAAGCGCTTCTTGAGGAAGGAAACACCCTTGTCACCCTCGACATAACTCAGGTGTGGGACAGGGTTGATGAAGGCACGCGCCGAGCCGAAGTTGCCCTTCTTGCTCAGGTAGGCCCAGAACTGGCGCGAAACCTCGAACTGGGTGTTGATGTGCACGGCCTTCTTGATGTCGATGCTGCCATCGGCGGCCTGCGGCGTGTAGTTCAGCTCGCACAGGCCGGCGTGGCCGGTGCCTGCGTTGTTCCAGGGGTTGGAGCTTTCCGCGGCCCCGGAGTCCATCGCCTCGACGACCTCAAGCTTCAGGGTCGGGTCAAGCTCCTTGAGCAGTACGGCCAGGGTGGCACTCATGATGCCCGCGCCTACCAGTACCACATCAACCGATTCGTTCTGCGCCATTTAACGCGTCTCCACAATCTACAGCTACCTAATTGACAGCATAGGACCTGGGGTTGCCAGGGTCGCCATGTCCGACTTTTCGCAGTTCTTGCAACTTCCGCGGACACCGCCAATCAGTCTTCGGGTTCGTGTATTGAACGCCGTTTGCCACAGGTGCGGCAATTCGACTTATGGTCAAGGTGTCGTGCGTGCGTTATGGAACGGTTCAGACACTCATACGGGATGAGCGCATCTGCCGCCTGTTCAGGGCTGTTCGGGACACATCTGCCGCTTTTGCACATGCCAGACTGTTCATTTGCTCGCCACACTCTTGTGAAGTTGTGAAAACCGTTTTTTCACGCTCTTTTGGAGACGTGAACCTCAAAAGGGGACTGCGCGATGGCAACCCGCAGGTTCATGCAGTGTGAAGGGCCGGAAAAACAGGCACGACAGCCGATGCAAGACCTGAGTGGAAGGCTCTCTGTGGGCGAAGCGGTGAAGTTGCCGGGGTCAATCGGCGAGTGCGGGGCCCGATCAGGAGACGTCCTTATAATCGGGGGGAGATTATAGCGATGTCGCGGGCAGAAATGTCGCCATTCGTGGTTTTTATTGCAGCGTTTGTCAGGCAGCGAGGAGGCGCTGGTGCCAACGGCGGTTTGCGCGGGCGCAAACCCGGGCTTCGATGGGCAGCTCGCGGCCCAGCCAGGCCAGCTGAATTTCGCGGATCTGCACCCAGTCGAGGCCGCTTGGTGCCTGGCTGCATTGCTTGAACGCCAGGCATTTGCCATCAGCGTCAAGGCGGGCATAAGCGTTGTGGCGCGGCCGTTGGAAGAGCTGAGTCCAGAGCGAGGTCATGGCGGCGAGTCCTTTGCGTTAGGGCTTGGCGCAAGGATAAGGGGGTGGCCATGAAACGATTGTGACAAGCGGGCCGGGCCGATGACTGGTCTGTGCCTGGCTAGGTATACTGTGGGCCTTTGCCGCATTTTCTGGAGAAACGCGCATGTTGCAACGTCTGTTGTTCGGTTTGATCGCCGTGGCCAGCCTTAGCCTTGTCGGTTGTGCCCACAGCCCGCAACAACTCAACCCGCAACCCACGCTCAAGGCCCAACTGGCCCCGGTCGGCCATGGCCAGCCGGTGGTGGTCCGGGTAGTCGATGGCCGGCCTTCGCAGTCTCTGGGTACCCGCGGTGGCATGTACCCCGAGACCAGCACCATCAGCGTCAGCGGTAATGACGTGGTACCCAAGCTGCAGGCCCAGGCTGAAGCCGCTGTGCGCCTGCTCGGCTTCACCCCGACCCCGAACGCCGGCAATGCACCGCAGCTGACCGTGACCCTGGCCGAGCTGAAGTACCAGTCGCCGAAAGACAACCTTTACGTGACCGAGGCCACCATCGGCGCCACTTTCCGTGCTGATGTGACCAATGGTGGCCGCCGTTACAGCGGCCGTTATGGCGCTTCGCTGGACCAGCGTTTCGGCATGGCGCCGAATCAGGACACCAATAACCAGCTGGTGGGGGATGTGCTGAGCGATGCCCTGACCCGCCTGTTCAAGGACCCGAGCATCGGGCAGGTGCTGGGTCAGTAAGCTTCAGGTTATGCCAGAAACCCGCTGCCTGAGTGACAGGCAGCGGGTTTTTGCTGTCTGGTCAGCACAGATTCACGCAGCTTCTATGTGGAAATCCAGCAAGCTGAACCCTGTGCCTGCATCCACTTCGGGCAAGTCCTCATGTACATGCCCGCCAAGCGCGCAGTAGACCAGCCACTGGCGGTCCTGCACATTGATCGCAAAACCATCGATCAGCGCCTGTTGCTCATCACTCTGGGCAACGAGGTAAAGGCGGTCCTGGTTTTCGGCGTGCAACATGAAAAAGCTCCGGGTCATCAAAAGGCCGACAGGGTCGCCTGTATTGATGACGAGCGGATGACAGATGAAATTTAATGACAGTTTGTCGCCAAGACCGGGCGCCAAGGTGCGACTTGGGTAGAATGCTGGCCTTTGCCATTGCTCACATCGAGGTTGCGTGATGTCCTTGCAAGTGCTCTGGGGGTTCCTGGCCGCCCATCCCACCAAGCTGATCAACCTGCTGGCGCTGCTGCTGACCTGCCCGGGCGGTTTGCTGCTGCACAGCGCGCGACGGCGCGAGGCCGAAACCCGCGAGTACATGGCGGCAGACGAGGGGGTAGTGAACGCTTTCGACCTTCGTGTGCCGAAATACTTCTACATTCTTGGCTTTTCGTGCCTGGCGATGGCACTGCTGCTTTCCTGGTTCAGCACCTGGATCTGAGAAGCATCGGGGCTGCAACGCAGCCCCAAACCTGATCAGGCTACAGGTGCCTGCTGCCTGACCTGATACTGGTTGCGCACTGGCGTCGCATACTGCAACACCAGGTACGGCCGCTGCTCTTGCGGGCAGGCATCCAGACGCCGTTGCCATTCTTCCTTGGCCTTGGCCAGTTCATCCGCGGGGAACACCTTCTCGGCGCTTGGCACCTGCAGGGCTTCGTCCTTGCCCTCCCACATCGCATACGCCAGGTAATGCACCGGAAACAGTCGGTAGCCCCCCAGGATCTGCCGGTCGATCTCCGCCGCCAGCTGCTTGGTGTCTTCGTGGTACTCGGTTACCGGCGGCGCAAAGTTGATGTGCACGCGGCCCTTGTAGCCGGTGATGCCTTTGGCGATGCTGTTGTCATCTTCGCCGGGCGCCTTCTGGTAGGTGCCGGTGGTGGCGCGGATGTACAGCTCGCGGGCCTTGGCCTGGTCGCACGGGTCGTATTCGTAGCTGATCGATACCGGGGTCAGGTTCAGGCTCTGGATCACTGCACCGAACGGTTCGTCCTTGCGGCTCATGTGGAACATCTTGAGAATCGCCGAGTCGGTACGGTCGTCACCGTCCTTGGCCCGACCTTCGGCCTGGGCGATCCAGATCGAGGTGGCATCGTTGCGGATCGAGTGGTTGATGTAGGCCGACAGCAGTTGGTAAGCAGCCAGTTTTTCACGCCGCCCGCTGATCGAACGGTGCACGATGAAGCTCTTGTTCAGGCGCATCATGTCGCTGACAAAGGGCTTCTGCAGCAGGTTGTCGCCAATGGCGATACGCGGCGTGGGCAGGCCGGCGTGGTACACCGCGTAGTTGACGAAGGCCGGGTCCATGACGATGTCACGGTGGTTGGCCAGGAACAGGTAGGCGGTGCCGGCCTTAAGCTGTTCCACACCCGAGTAGGTGACGCCGTCGGTGGCGCGATCGATGGTCTGGTCGACGTAGTACTCGACTTTGTCCTGCAAGGTCGAGACACAGGTAACGCCGGCGAATTCCTTGCGCAGGCGGCGTGCGATCAAGGGCTTGAGCAACCAGCCGAGAGCACCGGCCGCACGCGGAAAGCGGAAGTGGGTGAGGATATCGAGGAATGCCGGGTCGCTGAGCAGGCGTGCCAGAACGGCAGGGACCTCAGCGTCGTCATACGGTCGGATGGCATCGAATTCGCCCATCATGCTCTCTTGTTGGAAACGGCTAGGGTAATAAGGTAGGGACGGGCTCCGAAAAACGGCTCGGACGCACACAGACCCTGTAAACAGACCGGCAATTATACGCATAAGTCACTGCGGAGGCCGCGATGCTGGAAACCGACTTCTATGATTGCCCTTATTGTGGCGAACGTGTGGAAACTACCGTCGATCTGTCTGCTGGTGATCAGGTTTATACCGAGGATTGCCAGGTGTGCTGCCAGCCTGTGGTGTGCATTCTGCAGGTGCACGGTGACGAATGGATGCTCGAAGTCCGACGCGAGGACGATACCTGATGCAGCGCATCTACGAACCGGAAGGCCTGCTCGAAGCGGAAATGCTGGCAGGCATGCTTGCCAGCGAGGGGATCGAGGTACATGTGGTCGGCCGTGACCTGGTCGGTGCCGCCGGCGAGCTGCCCTTGCAGGGACTGCTGGGGCTCGTCGTGTCTGATGAGCAGGCCGAATGCGCACGACAGCTGATCGATGCGTACAATGACGCCCAGCCACTGGTTGGCGACGAACCGGAGAATGTCCCCGGTACCTTGATCTGCTAGGTTCTGAATTCGCCCATGTGTGGACGTTATGCCCTGTTTCGCTGGCCCCAGGCCCTTGCCAGTCTGCCAGGTTTTCCCGTCGGCCAGCCGGCCCAATGGAATATATCGCCTGGGGCGTCGGTGCTGATCCAGCGTCAGCTTGACGGCCAGCAGCAACTGGCCAAGGCGCGCTGGGGGTTGACCCCGGCCTGGCTCACCGACCTGTCCCGTACCCCTGCCCATGCCCGCGCCGAAACGCTGGCCGAACAGCCGATGTTTCGCGATGCATTTCGCCAGCGCCGCTGCCTGATGCCGGCCAACGGCTTTTACGAATGGCGTGGCAGCGTGCGCAAACGCCCGTACTGGTTGACCCCGGGGGAGGGCGCGGCGCTCTACTTTGCGGCGGTGTGGGAGGCCTATCCGGTGCAGGATCAGGTTTGGCTGAGTTGCGCGGTGGTGACCCAGGCCGCCATGAACCAGCGTCGGCCGCTCATCCTCGACGAGGCGGGGCAGGCGGCCTGGCTTGACCCGGACACGCCGGTAACCCGCTTGCACGAGCTGCTGGCCAGCCCGCCGGCGACGTTGCGTGAGCGGGCCTTGGCCAATTTCGTCAATGACCCGAAGCTGGATGCGCCGGAGTGCCTGACCCCGGCTTGATGGGTTGTCTGCGCCGGCCCTTTCGCGGGCAAGCCCGCTCCTACAACGGTCGTGTTCCCCTGTACGGGCGGGCTTGCCCGCGAAGGGAGCGGTACAGGCGACGAAAATCTTCCCAGCGGCCAAGGCGGCCATTTTCGGCAATGAGCCGAAGCGGGATTGATGGGGTGCCTGCGCCGGCCCTTTCGCGGGCAAGCCCGCTCCTACCAACGGTCGTGTTACCCGTGTAGGAGCGGGCTTGCCCGCGAAGAGGCCGTTACAGCGACGAAAATCTTCCCTGCGGCTATGGCAGCCACTGGCGACTCGGCCTAGGATACGGCGCATGTAAAAAGGGAGTGTTTTCATGCGTAAGTCTTTTGTCGTCAGCCTGCTGAGCGCTGGCATTCTGCTGGCCGGCTGCCAGGCGGTGAATACCACCAGCGGTGGTGCTGTTGGCGTCGAGCGCCAGCAATACATGTTCAGCATGCTCTCGACCGATGAGGTCAACAAGATGTACGCCCAGTCGTATCAGCAGACCCTGGGTGAAGCATCGAGCAAGGGTGTGCTCGACAAGTCCAGTGCCGATGCCAAGCGTGTGCAGGCAATTGCCAGCCGCCTGATCGCCCAGGCGCCCAAATTCCGCCCGGATGCCGCGCAGTGGGACTGGCAAGTCAACGTGATCAAGAGTGACGAACTGAACGCCAACTGCGGTCCGGGCGGCAAGATCATCGTCTACACCGGGCTGATCGATCAGCTCAAGCTCACCGATGCGGAAATTGCCGCAGTGGTGGGGCACGAGATTGCCCACGCCTTGCGCGAGCACAGCCGCGAGGCCATGTCCAAGGCATACGGTGTGGAAATGGCCCGCCAGGGTGCCGGTGCCATCTTCGGCCTCGGCCAGGGCAGCATGGCCATGGCCGACACGGTGGTGAACTACGCCATGACCTTGCCCAACAGCCGGGCCAACGAGAACGAGGCCGACCTGATTGGCCTGGAGCTGTCGGCCCGTGCAGGCTACGACCCGAATGCCGCGATCACCTTGTGGAACAAGATGAGCAAGGCTTCCGAAGGTGCACCGCCTGAGTTCATGAGTACTCACCCGGCGTCCGAGAGCCGCATTGCTTCGCTGCAGGCGGCGATTCCGAAGGTGATGCCGCTGTATCAGGCTGCAGCCAAGCCGTGAATGCCTGAATCCTGGGGCTGCATGGCAGCCCCAGCTTTTCCCTTTACCCAATCCAGCCACTGGCCTTCATCGCCGAATAGACGGCCACGATCGCCAGCACGAAGAACGCCGTTGCCGCCAGGCGACGAATCAGCGTCAACGGCAGTTTGTCAGCCGCGAAGTTACCCGCCAGTACCACCGGCACGTTGGCAATCAGCATGCCCAGGGTAGTGCCGATAATGACCATGATCAGGTGCGGGTACTGTGCAGCCAGCATCACGGTGGCGACCTGGGTCTTGTCACCGATTTCGGCCAGGAAGAACGCAATCAGCGTCGTCAGGAACGGCCCAAAACGGCGAGCCGGGTTCTCGTCGTCATCCATCTTGTCCGGTACCAGCGTCCACAGTGCGGTGGCGGTAAAGCTCGCAGCCAGGATCCAGTGCAGGGCCGAATCGCTGAAGAAGCTGCCGACCCACGCCCCCACGGCACCGGCTGCGGCATGGTTGGCCAGGGTGGCGGCGATGATGCCGGCGATGATCGGCCAGGGTTTGCGGAAGCGGGCAGCGAGAATGAGTGCGAGTAGTTGCGTCTTGTCACCGATCTCGGCCAGGGCAACGATAGCGGTGGGGACCAGCAGTGATTCCAGCATCAGGATTCCTACGGGGGCGGGTCGACACGGCTATGACACGTACAGCCTCCCCGCCCCGGGTAAGGTGTGCGTGTCATAGGTCTTGTCAAACCCTCGATCCGTCTATGCGGATCTCGCCATGCAGGCGTGCATGGTGGGTCGCACGCGCCATGGTCTGTGGACCAAGTATGTTGACGCGTACCGGGCGAGCTGGGTGCTCGCGGGAGACTACTCCCCTAGGACGGTGCGGATTCTGCCTAGGCAAAACGTTTTCGGCAAGCGCTGTTTTTTATCCGCGAGTTGCCTGGTAGATGCGGAAACCATCGGCCTCGTCACGTACCTGGCAGTTGCCCAATGCCCCTTCGATGAGTGGCTGGTAGCGCAGGAAACTGTTGGCGACCAAGCGCATTTCGCCACCTTTTCGCAGATGAATGGCGGATTTTTTCAGCAAGTTTTCCGAAGCCTGGTAGTTGGTATGTACGCCGGTGTGGAACGGTGGGTTGCTCAGGATAAGGCTCAGTTCAGTAGGGGCTGCGTCGATGCCATCGCCGCTGATCACTTCGCCTTCCAGGCCGTTGGCTGCCAGCGTCAGGCGGCTGGCGGCCACGGCGAAGGCATCCACGTCCAGCAAGGTCACCCGGCTTTGTGGGTAACGGCGTTTGAGCGTGGCACCCAGTACCCCGGCACCGCAGCCAAAGTCCAGCATGTGGCCACCGGGCAGGCCGTCAAGATGCTTCAGGAGCAGGGCGGTACCTCGGTCGAGTCGGCCATGGCTGAATACCCCAGGCAGGCTGACCACCTGCAGCGGGCCGTCTTCCAGGGCCAGCTCGAAGCGCTCGGCCAGGCTTTCCAGCGGTTTTGCCTGCGGCGCCTGGTCGATGGTCACTTGCCACAGCTGGCAGTGCCGGGCGCTGTCGAGTTTGCGTGGCTTGCCAAAGGCCTGCAGCTGCTTGGCCGCGCCCTCGATGCCACCGCGCTTCTCGCCGACCAGGTACAGCTCGCGGCCAGCCAGTCGCGACGCCAGGGCGTTGAGCAGGTAGGCGGCCAGCTCGCGGGATTTGGGCAGGAACAGCACGGCGCTGTCGAATGCTGCTTCAGGGGCCTCGACGCCGAAATGGCTGCGGCCTGCGAAGCGGCTTTCGAGCATGGCCTGATCACCGGCATGCCAGGTCCAGGCCTGGGCCTGAGGCAACTGGCCGAGCAGGTCGTCGGCGGGGGCGCCGGCGACCAGCAGCGGCCCCTGAAACAGCTCAGCCTGACGGAGCAACACTTCACTGCGCGGGTCCATGGACGACGTCTCCTGGAAAAAAGTGGCGCAGTGTAGCAGAGGCGGGCGCCAGGCTCAGCTGACCACACGGCGTGGCTGCCCGGCGAAGAAAGCCTGGGCGTTCTCGCTGAGCTGGCCGACGATGCGCTGGCGCGACTCCACGGCACCCCAGGCGCTGTGCGGGGTGATGATCAGGCGCGGGATGCCGGGCTCCAGCAGCGGGTTGCCGTTGACCGGCGGCTCCACGCTCAGCACGTCGGTGGCCGCGCCGCCCAGGTGACCACCGCGCAGGGCATCGGCCAACGCCTGTTCGTCGATCAGGCCACCACGGGCGGTGTTGACCACCAGCGCGTTGGGCTTGAGCAGGGCCAGTTCGCGGGCACCGAGCATATGCCGGGTGTGCTCGTTCAGCGGGCAGTGCAGGGTCAGGGCGTCGACTTGCGGCAGCAACTCGTCCAGCGGCAACCGGTCGGCGCGCTCCGGTCGGCCAGGGATCTGCCCGCTCAGTACCCGCATACCGAAGGCTTCGGCCAGCCTCGCCACTGCGCCGCCCAGTTCGCCGTGGCCGAGCAGGCCGAGGGTTTTGCCCTCCAGTTCGACGATAGGAAAGTCCAGCAGGCAGAACTGGCTGGCCTTGGCCCACTGGCCATCGGCCACCGCCTGGTTGTAGTCGCACAGCCGGGTGGCCAGGGCCAACAGCAGGGCCAGGGTATGCTGGGCGACAGACGGCGTGCCGTAGCCCTGGCAGTTGCACACCGTGATGCCCTGGGCGCGGGCGGCAGCCAGGTCGACATTGTTGGTGCCGGTGGCGGCCACCAGGATCAGCTTCAGTTGCGGGTTGGCGGCCAGGGTTGCGGCGTCGAGCATGACCTTGTTGCTAACCACTGCCATGGCGCCCTGCAGGCGTTCCGCAACCTGTTCCGGGCGGGTGGCGGCGAACAGTTCGAACGCGTCGAACTGCTGCTTCAGGGGCGAAAGGTCGAGGTCGCCAAGGTCCAGGGACTGGTGATCGAGAAACACGGCGCGACGCGGGCTGGACATGAAGATCTCCGGTGGCAGGGAGGGATAAGGGCGTTGTGGCCATTCGCGGGCACGCCCGCGCCCACAAGGTCACCACAACCCTTGCAGGAGCGGGCTTACCCGCGAAGAGGCCCTCAGCTTCGGCGCAAACCTGAAGCCGCCGCCGCAGTGTCTAGCTCAACCTTGCCGCCCGTCAACGCCCGCCACTCATACCTCTGCCACGCAAATCATTCCTTCGGCTGATTTGGCCGTCACATTGGCGAACTACAGTAAACCCAGACTTGTCCGGCCCGCTTTTCAGAAAAGGGATCCCCATGTTGCAGACACGCATCATCAAGCCCGCCGAGGGCGCCTATGCCTATCCATTGCTGATCAAGCGCCTGTTGATGTCCGGCAGCCGCTATGAAAAGACCCGCGAAATCGTCTACCGCGATCAGTTGCGGCTGACATATCCACAGCTCAACGAGCGCATTGCCCGCCTGGCCAATGTGCTGACCGAGGCTGGGGTGAAGGCCGGTGACACCGTGGCGGTGATGGACTGGGACAGCCATCGCTACCTGGAATGCATGTTCGCCATTCCGATGATCGGCGCTGTGGTGCACACCATCAACGTGCGCCTGTCGCCCGAGCAGATCCTCTACACCATGAACCATGCCGAAGACCGCGTGGTGCTGGTCAACAGCGACTTCGTCGGCCTGTACCAGGCCATCGCCGGGCAGCTGACCACTGTCGACAAGACCTTGCTGCTGACCGATGGCCCGGACAAGACTGCCGAACTGCCCGACCTGGTCGGCGAGTATGAGCAACTGCTGGCTGCTGCCAGCCCGCGCTACGACTTCCCGGACTTCGACGAGAACTCGGTGGCCACTACCTTCTACACCACTGGCACCACCGGCAACCCGAAGGGCGTGTACTTCACCCACCGCCAGTTGGTACTGCACACACTGGCCGAGGCCTCGGTCACCGGCAGTATCGATAGCGTGCGCCTGCTGGGCAGCAACGATGTGTACATGCCCATCACCCCGATGTTCCACGTGCATGCCTGGGGCATCCCCTACGCTGCCACCATGCTCGGTATGAAGCAGGTGTACCCGGGGCGCTACGAGCCGGACATGCTGGTCAAGCTTTGGCATGAAGAGAAGGTCACCTTCTCCCACTGCGTACCGACCATCCTGCAGATGCTGCTCAACTGCCCGAACGCCCAGGGGCAGAACTTCGGCGGCTGGAAGATCATCATCGGCGGCAGCTCGCTCAACCGTTCGCTGTACCAGGCCGCCCTGGCGCGCGGCATCCAGCTGACCGCCGCGTATGGCATGTCGGAAACCTGCCCGCTGATCTCCGCCGCACACCTGAACGATGAACTGCAGGCCGGCAGCGAGGATGAGCGCGTCACCTACCGTATCAAGGCCGGTGTGCCGGTGCCGTTGGTCGAAGCGGCCATCGTCGACGGTGAAGGCAACTTCCTGCCCGCCGATGGTGAAACCCAGGGCGAGCTGGTACTGCGAGCGCCTTGGCTGACCATGGGCTACTTCAAGGAGCCGGAGAAGAGCGAGGAGCTGTGGCAGGGCGGCTGGCTGCACACCGGTGACGTCGCCACCCTAGACGGTATGGGTTACATCGACATCCGCGACCGCATCAAGGATGTGATCAAGACCGGTGGCGAGTGGGTTTCCTCGCTCGACCTGGAAGACCTGATCAGCCGCCACCCGGCCGTGCGCGAAGTGGCGGTGGTGGGGGTGGCCGACCCGCAGTGGGGTGAGCGCCCGTTTGCCCTGCTGGTGGTACGTGACGGCCACGAGATTGACGCCAAGGCGCTGAAGGAACACCTCAAGCCGTTCGTGGAACAAGGTCATATCAACAAGTGGGCGATTCCAAGCCAGATCGCCGTTGTTACTGAAATTCCCAAGACCAGTGTCGGCAAGCTCGACAAGAAACGCATCCGCCAGGACATCGTCCAGTGGCAGGCCAGCAACAGCACGTTTCTTTCCACGTTGTAATCGTTGTGCGGGTCGCGTACGTAAGAGCGCGACCCGCATGTTAGAGAGCCCGCCGTCTTGCCAAACGACAGAAATGCGCCATCCTTGAGCAGTGCCAGCCCGCAACCGAGACAAAACTGCAGCGTGATGGTGGCATGGAGCGCAAATCACACTTTAGAGGGATCAAGCGCCTGTGCCTGCTGGCTATAGTCGGGGCCAGGGGATTTTCAGGAATGGGGGAGGGCGACATGCGCAAGCTGTGTCGCCGGCAGGTGAAAGCCTGTCATCCGGTCGCTCGGGCCGTTCTTGAAAGGACTCACTGCCATAACAAAAAAGTACATGGAGTAGCGTCGATGAAATCTGCAAACCTGTTCTGGCGCCGGGCCAAGCTGCCCTTGGCCGTCAGCCTTGCTTCCACGCTCGCAAGTCCTGCTTTCGCTGTCAGTTTCAACATTGGTGAAATCGAAGGCCAGTTCGACTCGTCGCTCTCCATCGGCGCCAGCTGGTCGACGGCCAACCCCAACAAGAACCTGATAGGGGTGAACAACGGCGGCAAGGGCCTGTCACAGACATCCGACGATGGCCACCTGAACTTCAAGAAGGGCGAAACCTTCTCCAAGATCTTCAAAGGCATTCATGACCTGGAGCTCAAGTACGGCGACACCGGTGTGTTCGTCCGCGGCAAGTACTGGTACGACTTCGAACTGAAGGACGAAAACCGCGAGTTCAAGGACATCAGCGACTCCAACCGCAAGGAAGGCGCCAAGTCGTCCGGCGCCGAGCTGCTCGACGCCTTTGTCTATCACAACTACGCCATCGGCGATCAGCCTGGCTCGGTGCGTTTCGGCAAGCAGGTGGTGAGCTGGGGCGAAAGTACCTTCATCGGCGGCGGCATCAACGCGATCAACCCCATCGACGTGTCGGCGTTCCGCCGTCCCGGGGCCGAGATCAAGGAAGGCCTGATTCCCGTCAACATGTTCTACATCTCGCAGAGCCTGACCGACAACCTGTCGGCCGAGGCCTTTTACCAGCTCGAGTGGGACCAGACGGTCGTCGACAACTGCGGCACCTTCTTCTCCCAGCCGGACATCATTGCCGACGGCTGTACCGACAACTTGCGTGTGCTCAATAGCAGCCGCACGGTGCCGGGCGCTGCGCAGCAGTTCCTCGCCACGCAGGGCGTGAACATCAACGAAGAGGGTGTGATGGTGCGCCGTGGTGCCGACCGCGATGCGCGTGACAGCGGCCAGTTCGGTGTGGCCTTGCGCTATATGTTCGAGCCGTTGGACACCGAGTTCGGCGCCTACTTCATGAATTACCACAGCCGTGCTCCCATCTTCAGTGCCACAGGGGCCCCGCCGTCCGTGTTCGCCGGGCTGAGCGCCCTGCCTGCACAGTTGCGCGCATTGGCACCTTTGATCGTGGCAGGTAATTCCGAGTACTTTGTGGAATACCCCGAGGATATCCGCCTTTATGGCTTGAGCTTCTCCACCACGTTACCCACTGGCACCGCCTGGAGCGGCGAAGTCAGCTACCGCCCCAATGCGCCAGTGCAGCTCAATACCACGGATATCCTGTTCGCCGGTGTCCGTCCAATTGGCGGCGCGTTGAGCAACGCATCGCTGCTGACCGGTACGCCAGGGCAGGACCTTCACGGGTATCGCCGCAAGGAGATCACTCAGTTCCAGACCACCCTGACCCACTTCTTCGACCAGGTGATGGGTGCCAGCCGGATGACTGTCGTCGGTGAAGTGGGTGTTACCCATGTCGGCGGCCTGGAGAATGCCCACGATACCCGCTACGGTCGCGACCCGGTGTTCGGCCCAGGTCCGTTGCCATCCACCGGTGGCGCCGATACCTGCCAGGCGCTCAATGGCAGCACCATCGCCGGCGCCGGTGCGGGGGCGTCCACCGCCAACCTGAACCGCAAATGCGAGAACGACGGCTACACCACCAGCACTTCCTGGGGTTACCGCGCCCGTGTCATCTGGGACTACAACGACGTTTTCGCAGGTATCAACCTGAAGCCGAGCGTGGCCTGGTCGCATGACGTGTCCGGTTACTCGCCGGGCCCTGGCGCCAACTTCGAGGAAGGCCGCAAGGCTGTCAGCCTGGGCCTGGATGCCGAGTATCAGCAAACCTACACGGCGAGCCTCTCGTACACCAACTTCTTCGATGGCAAGTACAGCACCGTGGATGACCGCGACTTCGTCGCCCTCAGCTTCGGCGTGAACTTCTAAGCATACAGATCCAGGACGACACGACATGAACAAGACCAGAAGTCTGCTGCAAGCCGGTGTACTGGGCCTGTCCCTGCTGGCGACCAGCGTCATGGCTGCGGTATCCGCCGACGAGGCGGCCAAGCTGGGCAGCACCCTGACCCCGATGGGGGCCGAGAAGGCCGGCAACGCCGACGGCTCCATCGGCCCTTGGGAGCCGCTGTCGAAGACGGCAGGCAGCGTCGACGGCAAGGGCTTCCTGTCCGACCCGTACGGCAGCGAAAAGCCGCTGTTCACCATCACTGCGCAGAATGCCGACCAGTACAAGGACAAGCTCTCGCCCGGCCAGTTGGCCATGTTCAAGCGCTACCCGAACACCTACAAGATCCCGGTGTTCAAGACCCATCGCGGCGCAACCGTCCCTGCCGATGTGTTCGCGGCCATCAAGGAAAACGCCACTAAAACCACCCTGGTGGAAGGCGGCAACGGCCTGAGCAACTTCCGCACGGCAGTGCCGTTCCCTATCCCGAAAAGCGGCCTGGAGGTGATCTGGAACCACATCACCCGCTACCGCGGCGGCAGTGTCAGCCGCCTGGTGACCCAGGCCACGCCGCAGCAGAGCGGCTCGTTCAACCCCGTGTACTTCTCCGACCAGTTCGTCTTCCGCGACAAGATGAAGGACTACGACCCGAACAACCCAGGCAACATCCTGTTCTACTTCAAGCAGGAAGTTACTGCGCCTGCGCGCCTGGCCGGGACTGTGCTGCTGGTGCACGAAACCCTTGACCAGGTGAAGGAGCCGCGCAAGGCGTGGATCTACAACGCAGGCCAACGCCGTGTGCGCATGGCACCGCAAGTGTCGTATGACGGCCCGGGCACCGCCGCCGACGGCCTGCGTACGTCGGACAACCTGGACATGTTCAACGGTGCACCCGATCGTTATGACTGGAAACTGGAAGGCAAGAAGGAGCTGTACATCGCATCGAACGCCTTCAAACTGGATGATCCGAAGCTCAAGTACGCCGACATCATCAAGGCCGGGCACATCAACCAGGACTTGGCCCGTTACGAGCTGCGCCGCGTCTGGCACGTAGTTGCAACCCTCAAGCCGGGCCAGCGGCACATCTACGCCAAGCGTGACTTCTATATCGATGAGGACACCTGGCAGGCTGCAGTGATCGACCAGTACGACGGCCGTGGCCAACTGTGGCGTGTGTCCGAGGCTCACGCCCAGCCTTATTACAATGTGGAAGTACCTTGGTACACCCTGGAAGCCATTTACGACCTGCAGTCCGGTCGTTACCTGGCCCTGGGCATGAAGAACGAAGAGAAACGCGCCTACGACTTCGGCTTCAGTGCCAGCAAGGCCGACTTCCAGCCAGCGGCGCTGCGTCAGTCGGGTATTCGCTAAGCTGAGATCACTGAACGCCGTGTGATCCCCAGAACGCCCCGGCTCGCCGGGGCGTTTCTATTTCCTGAAGCGGCCTC
>NZ_JBICKE010000074.1:0-58338 GCF_043103865.1 Pseudomonas sp. yb_5 | reverse complement strand
AAATAAAAAAGGCTGCCCGAGGGCAGCCTTCTTGCGTTCGGCTACTGCAGCTTACTTGCGGTCCTTCAGGGCAACGAGGTCGCGCTTTTGCTCGCCGGTGTACAGCTGGCGCGGACGGCCGATCTTGTACGGGCTGGAGAGCATTTCTTTCCAGTGCGAGATCCAGCCCACGGTACGTGCCAGGGCGAAGATCACGGTGAACATGCTGGTCGGAATGCCGATTGCCTTGAGGATGATCCCCGAGTAGAAGTCGACGTTCGGGTACAGCGAGCGCTCGATGAAATACGGATCGGTGAGGGCGATCTCTTCCAGGCGCATGGCCAGTTCCAGCTGCGGGTCGTTCTTGATGCCCAGCTCGCGCAGGACTTCGTCGCAGGTCTGCTTCATCACGGTGGCGCGCGGGTCGCGGTTCTTGTACACGCGATGACCGAAGCCCATCAGCTTGAACGGGTCGTTCTTGTCCTTGGCCTTGGCGATGAATTTGTCGATGTTCGAAACATCACCGATTTCATCGAGCATGGTCAGTACGGCTTCGTTCGCACCGCCGTGGGCCGGGCCCCACAATGCAGCGATACCGGCGGCGATACAGGCGAACGGGTTGGCACCCGACGAGCCGGCCAGGCGCACGGTGGAGGTGGAGGCGTTCTGCTCGTGGTCGGCGTGGAGGATGAAGATCCGGTCCATTGCCTTGGCCAGCACCGGGCTGATCGGTTTGATCTCGCACGGGGTGTTGAACATCATGTGCAGGAAGTTTTCCGCGTACGACAGGTCGTTGCGCGGGTACATCATCGGCTGGCCCATGGAGTACTTGTAAACCATCGCGGCCAGGGTCGGCATCTTGGCGACCAGGCGCACCGCGGAAATTTCGCGGTGTTGCGGGTTATTGATGTCCAGGGAGTCGTGATAGAACGCCGACAGGGCGCCGACTACGCCGCACATCACTGCCATGGGGTGAGCGTCGCGGCGGAAGCCGTTGAAGAAGGTCTTCAACTGCTCGTGAACCATGGTGTGGTTCTTGACGGTGCTGACGAACTGGGCCTTTTGCTCGGCATTCGGCAGTTCGCCATTGAGCAGCAGGTAGCAGGTTTCGAGGTAGTCGGACTGTTCGGCGAGTTGCTCGATCGGGTAGCCGCGGTGCAGCAGGATACCTTTGTCGCCGTCAATATAGGTGATCTTCGACTCGCACGAGGCAGTCGCCATGAAACCTGGGTCGAAGGTGAAGTGACCAGTGGCCCCTAACCCGCGGACGTCGATTACATCAGGACCAACGGTGCCGGTTAAAATGGGCAGCTCGACGGGGGCAGCGCCCTCGATGACCAACTGCGCTTTTTTGTCAGCCATGTGGCCTCCTATTAATGCTTGAAATCATCAGACAGACCCCCCACGCAGGGCCCGCACCACTATAGAGGGATAAATTCAGATGTCAATTTGCCTAAAGGCTTGTTGAATCAAGCATTCAAGCCTGATTTTTCCCGAAATTCTCGCCCATTTACGCCTTTTGTTCATTAAAGGCAATGCGCTATTTGGGCTACCCCGTCACGTTGTCATAAGCAGCCTAACTGTCTATACTCGGCACCCGACCGCCAGGGGCTTGCAAGCCCGAACTGCTGGGGGTCGCCGTTCCCTGGGTGGTGGGTACCTGACCAGTACACTTACCAACAACTTTGCCCTGATTCGCTAGGGGCTCTTCAGTGTGAAAAAAGCCGTGAAAAGCCAACGACCTGTAAACCTAGACCTAAGGACCATCAAGCTCCCCGTCACTGCGTACACGTCCATTCTGCACCGTATCTCCGGCGTCATCCTGTTCATCGGCCTTGCCATCATGCTTTATGCACTGGGCAAGTCGCTGGGTTCCGAGGAAGGCTTCGGTGAGGTGAAGGCGTGTCTGACCAGCCCGCTGGCCAAGTTCGTGACCTGGGGTCTGCTGTCCGCCCTGCTTTATCACCTCGTGGCAGGTGTTCGACACCTGATCATGGACATGGGTATCGGTGAGACGCTGGAAGGCGGCAAGCTGGGCTCGAAAATCGTGATCGTCATCTCCGTGGTGCTGATCGTTCTGGTGGGAGTTTGGGTATGGTAACCAATGTCACGAACCTGTCGCGTTCGGGCCTCTATGACTGGATGGCGCAGCGCGTTTCTGCGGTCGTTCTCGCGGCTTACTTCCTCTTCCTGATCGGCTACGTGGTCGCCCACCCAGGCATCGACTACACCCAGTGGCATGGTCTGTTCTCCAACAACGCGATGCGGATCTTCAGTCTGCTGGCCCTCGTTGCCCTGGGCGCTCACGCCTGGGTCGGCATGTGGACCATTGCAACCGACTACCTGACGCCTATGTCGTTCGGCAAGTCGGCAACTGCGATTCGTTTCCTGTTCCAGGCGGTATGCGGCGTTGCGATGTTCGCTTACTTCGTCTGGGGTGTGCAGATTCTCTGGGGTATCTGATCCATGGCTAGCATTCCAACCATTTCCTTCGACGCCATCATCATCGGTGGCGGCGGCGCCGGCATGCGCGCAGCGCTGCAACTGGCTCAAGGCGGCCACAAGACTGCCGTAGTCACCAAGGTCTTCCCGACCCGTTCGCACACCGTATCCGCCCAGGGCGGCATCACCTGCGCCATCGCTTCGGCCGACCCGAACGACGACTGGCGCTGGCACATGTACGATACCGTCAAGGGTTCCGACTACATCGGTGACCAGGACGCTATCGAATACATGTGTCAGGAAGGCCCGGCTGCGGTCTTCGAGCTGGATCACATGGGTCTGCCGTTCTCGCGCACCGAAACCGGCCGCATCTACCAGCGCCCGTTCGGCGGTCAGTCCAAGGACTTCGGTAAAGGTGGTCAGGCCGCCCGTACCTGTGCCGCTTCGGACCGTACCGGTCACGCGCTGCTGCACACCCTGTACCAGGGCAACCTGAAAGCTGGCACCACGTTCCTCAACGAGTACTACGCAGTTGACCTGGTGAAAAACCAGGACGGCGCATTCGTTGGTGTGATCGCCATCTGCATCGAAACCGGCGAAACCCTGTACATCAAGTCCAAGGCCACCGTGCTGGCCACTGGCGGTGCGGGCCGTATCTACGCTTCCACCACCAACGCCCTGATCAACACCGGTGACGGTATCGGCATGGCCCTGCGTGCAGGCGTGCCGGTGCAGGACATCGAAATGTGGCAGTTCCACCCGACCGGTATCGCCGGCGCTGGTGTACTGGTCACCGAGGGTTGCCGCGGTGAAGGTGGCTACCTGATCAACGCCCACGGCGAGCGCTTCATGGAGCGTTACGCGCCGAACGCCAAAGACCTGGCCGGCCGCGACGTGGTTGCCCGTTCCATGGTCAAGGAAATCATCGCCGGCAACGGCGTGGGCCCGAACAAGGACCACGTACTGCTGAAGCTGGACCACCTGGGCGAGGAAGTGCTGCACAGCCGCCTGCCAGGTATCTGCGAGCTGTCCAAGACCTTCGCCCACGTCGACCCTGTGGTCGCGCCGGTGCCGGTCGTGCCGACCTGCCACTACATGATGGGCGGCGTTGCCACCAACATTCATGGCCAGGCCATCACCATGGACGCCGACGGCCAGGATCACATCATCCCGGGCCTGTTCGCCGTAGGTGAAGTGGCGTGCGTATCGGTTCACGGTGCCAACCGCCTGGGCGGCAACTCGCTGCTCGACCTGGTGGTGTTCGGCCGTGCTGCCGGCCTGCACCTGGAGAAGGCGCTGAGCGAAGGCGTGGAATACCGCGACGCCAGCGACACCGACGTCGATGTTGCCCTGAACCGCCTGAACAAGCTCAACGAGCGTACCAGCGGTGAAGACGTTGCCAGCCTGAAGCGCGAGCTGCAGAGCTGCATGCAGAACTACTTCGGTGTATTCCGTACTGGCGAATACATGCAGAAGGGTATCGAGCAGCTGGCCGGTCTGCGTGACCGTATCGCCAACGTCAAGATCAACGACAAGTCCCAGGCCTTCAACACCGCGCGTATCGAAGCGCTGGAGCTGCAGAACCTGCTGGAAGTCGCCGAAGCTACCGCCATCGCGGCCGAAGCCCGTAAAGAGTCCCGCGGTGCTCACGCCCGTGAAGACTTCGAAGACCGTGACGACGAAAACTGGCTGTGCCACACCCTGTACTACCCGGGTGAGAAGCGCGTTGCCAAGCGCGGCGTCAACTTTGCGCCGAAGACTGTTCCAGCCTTCGAACCAAAAGTCCGGACTTACTAAGGGTGGCTGCTATGTTGAAAGTCGAAGTTTATCGTTACAACCCGGACACCGACTCGGCGCCGAAAATGGAGTCCTTCGACGTCGATACCGGCGGCAAGGACCTGATGGTGCTGGATGTATTGGCACTGATCAAGGAAAAGGACGAGGGTTTCTCGTATCGTCGCTCCTGCCGTGAAGGCGTCTGCGGTTCCGATGGCATGAACATGAACGGCAAGAACGGCCTGGCCTGCATCACCCCGTTGTCGGCGGTGGTGAAGGGCGGCAAGCTGGTTCTGCGTCCGCTGCCAGGCCTGCCAGTCATTCGTGACCTGGTGGTCGATATGAGCATCTTCTACAAGCAGTACGAGAAGGTGAAGCCGTTCCTGCAGAACGACACCCCGGCACCGGCCATCGAGCGCCTGCAGTCGCCGGAAGACCGTGACAAGCTGGACGGCCTGTACGAGTGCATCCTGTGCGCTTGCTGCTCGACTTCCTGCCCGTCGTTCTGGTGGAACCCGGACAAGTTCCTGGGCCCGGCAGCACTGCTGCAAGCTTACCGCTTCCTTGCCGACAGCCGCGATACCAAGACTCAGGAGCGCCTGGCGTCCCTGGATGACCCGTTCAGCGTATTCCGCTGCCGCGGGATCATGAACTGCGTAAACGTTTGCCCGAAAGGTCTCAACCCGACCAAGGCAATCGGTCACGTACGTAACATGCTGCTGCAAAGCGGCACCTGATACAAAGTGTTGTACCTGCAATAAGCCGAGGTGCGGGTGGTGAGCCCGCACTGAGGTAAAACCCGAACAAGGGCCCACAAAGCCCGCGTTCATTACCTATGAAGATATGAGACCAGCAGGGGCTTTCCGGGCTGGTACCCGGAAAATCAGCAGGATCCAGGTGGCGTGGTTCAGTCGCTGTTTTCGGACTTTTCCAGGTTTGCTGTGGCTCTCGCCGATCAGTCCCCTAATCGAGGGTGACCAAGCATGCAAGAAAGCGTGATGCAGCGCATGTGGGATAGCGCCCACCTTTCAGGTGGTAACGCTGCATATGTGGAAGAGCTCTACGAGCTCTACCTGCACGACCCTAACGCTGTGCCAGAAGAGTGGCGCACTTACTTCCAGAAGTTGCCAGCCGACGGCAGCACCGCTACTGATGTATCGCACTCGACAATCCGCGACCATTTCGTACTGCTGGCAAAGAACCAGCGCCGCGCCCAACCGGTTTCCGCCGGGAGCGTGAGCAGTGAACACGAGAAGAAGCAGGTTGAAGTTCTGCGACTGATCCAGGCCTATCGTATGCGCGGCCATCAGGCTGCCAAGCTCGACCCGTTGGGGTTGTGGCAGCGCCCTGCGCCAGTAGACCTGTCGATCAATCACTACGGCTTGACCAATGCCGATCTTGATACGACCTTCCGTGCCGGCGACCTGTTCATCGGCAAAGAGGAGGCGAGCCTACGCGACATCTTCGATGCACTCCAGAAGACATATTGTCGCACCATTGGCGCCGAATTCACCCACATCGTCGATTCCGAGCAGCGCAGCTGGTTCCAGCAGCGCCTTGAAAGCGTGCGCGGCCGTCCGGAGTTTTCCGCTGACGTGCAGGCCCACCTGCTTGAGCGCGTGACCGCCGGTGAGGGCCTGGAAAAGTACCTGGGCACCAAGTACCCGGGCACCAAGCGTTTCGGCCTTGAAGGCGGCGAGAGCCTGATTCCGATGCTGGATGAAATGATCCAGCGTTCCGGCTCTTACGGCGCCAAGGAGGTCGTGATCGGCATGGCCCACCGTGGCCGCCTGAACGTGCTGGTGAACACCTTCGGCAAGAACCCGCGCGAGCTGTTCGACGAGTTCGAAGGCAAGAAGATGAACGAGCTGGGCTCCGGTGACGTGAAGTATCACCAGGGCTTCTCCTCGAACGTGATGACCCCGGGTGGCGAAGTGCACCTGGCCATGGCGTTCAACCCGTCCCACCTGGAAATCGTTTCGCCGGTGGTCGAGGGTTCGGTGCGCGCCCGTCAGGACCGCCGCAACGACACCGTTGGCGACAAGGTGCTGCCGATCTCGATCCACGGCGACGCTGCGTTCGCTGGCCAGGGCGTGGTCATGGAAACCTTCCAGATGTCGCAGACCCGCGGTTTCAAGACCGGCGGAACCGTGCACATCGTGATCAACAACCAGGTTGGTTTCACCATCAGCAACCCGCTGGATGCGCGCTCCACCGAGTACGCGACCGACGTTGCCAAGATGATCCAGGCACCGATCCTGCACGTGAACGGCGATGACCCGGAAGCCGTGCTGTTCGTCACCCAGCTGGCCATCGACTATCGCATGCAGTTCAAGCGTGACGTGGTCATCGACCTGGTCTGCTACCGTCGCCGTGGCCACAACGAGGCTGACGAGCCTAACGGCACCCAGCCGCTGATGTACCAGCAAATCAGCAAGCAGCGCACTACCCGTGAGCTGTATGCCGAGCAACTGATCCAGGCCGGTCGCATCGACGCCGAGCGCGCTCAGGCCAAAATCGACGAGTACCGCAACGCGCTGGACAATGGCCTGCACGTGGTGAAGAGCCTGGTCAAGGAGCCGAACCGCGAGCTGTTCGTCGACTGGCGTCCGTACCTGGGCCATGCCTGGACCGCGCGTCACGACACCCGTTTCGACCTCAAGACCCTGCAGGATCTGTCGGCCAAGCTGCTCGAGCTGCCGGAAGGTTTCGTGGTCCAGCGTCAGGTGTCGAAGATCTACGAAGACCGTCAGAAGATGCAGGCCGGTGGCTTGCCGATCAACTGGGGTTATGCAGAGACCATGGCTTACGCCACCCTGCAGTTCGAAGGTCACCCGATCCGCATGACCGGCCAGGACATCGGCCGTGGCACCTTCTCGCACCGTCACGCGGTGCTGCACAACCAGAAGGACGCCAGCACCTACATTCCGTTGCAGAACCTGTTCCCGGGCCAGCCACGTTTCGACCTGTACGATTCGTTCCTGTCCGAGGAGGCGGTACTGGCCTTCGAATACGGCTACTCCACCACCATGCCGAACGCGCTGGTGATCTGGGAAGCCCAGTTCGGCGACTTCGCCAACGGTGCGCAAGTGGTGATCGACCAGTTCATCACCAGCGGTGAGCACAAGTGGGGTCGCCTGTGCGGTCTGACCATGCTGCTGCCACACGGCTATGAAGGGCAGGGGCCGGAGCACTCCTCCGCGCGTCTGGAGCGTTACCTTCAGCTGTGCGCCGAGCACAACATCCAGGTCTGCGTACCGACTACGCCAGCACAGATTTACCACCTGCTGCGTCGCCAGGTGATCCGCCCGCTGCGCAAGCCGCTGGTAGTCCTGACGCCGAAGTCGCTGCTGCGCCACAAACTGGCCATCTCGACTCTGGAAGACCTGGCAGAAGGCTCGTTCCAGACTGTGATCCCGGAAATCGACGCAATCGATCCGGCCAAGGTCGAGCGTCTGGTGCTGTGCAGCGGCAAGGTCTACTACGACCTGCTGGAAAAGCGCCGTGCCGAAGGCCGCGAAGACATTGCCATCCTGCGTATCGAGCAGCTGTATCCGTTCCCTGAGGACGATCTGGTCGAAATCCTCGCGCCTTACACCAACCTCAAGCATGCGGTCTGGTGTCAGGAAGAGCCGATGAACCAGGGCGCCTGGTACAGCAGCCAGCACCACATGCGCCGTATCCTGGGCCGCCACAACAAGGCACTGACCCTGGAATACGCCGGTCGCGACGCTTCTGCCGCGCCAGCCTGTGGTTACGCTTCGAAGCACGTCGAACAGCAGGAAAAACTGCTGCAAGACGCCTTCACTGTCTAACGCCTTCGCGCACCTGAAACCGAATTTAAGGAAACACAGATAATGGCTATCGAGATCAAAGCCCCAACCTTCCCGGAATCGGTTGCCGACGGCACCGTTGCCACCTGGCACAAGAAGCCGGGCGAAGCCGTCAAGCGTGACGAGCTGATCGTCGACATCGAGACTGACAAGGTTGTCCTGGAAGTACTGGCTACTGCCGATGGCGTGCTGGGTGACATCGTCAAGGGCGAGGGCGACACCGTCCTGTCCGACGAACTGCTGGGTTCGATCGTTGAAGGCGGTGCTGCCGCAGCACCAGCCGCGGCAGCCGCTCCTGCTGCTGCTCCGGCCGCTGCTGCCGCTGACGCCGGCGAAGATGACCCGATCGCTGCCCCGGCCGCGCGCAAGCTGGCTGAAGAAAACGGCATCGACCTGGCTACCGTGGCAGGTACCGGTAAAGGCGGTCGCGTCACCAAGGAAGACGTGGTTGCTGCTGTTGCCAACAAGAAGTCGGCACCTGCCGCTGCACCGGCTGCCAAGCCTGCCGCTGCTGCCGCTGCCCCGGTTGTCGTCGCCGCTGGCGACCGTACCGAGAAGCGCGTGCCGATGACCCGCCTGCGTGCCAAGATCGCCGAGCGTCTGGTCGAAGCCCAGTCCAACATGGCGATGCTGACCACCTTCAACGAAGTGGACATGACCGAAGTCATGGCCCTGCGCTCGAAGTACAAGGACCTGTTCGAGAAGACCCACAATGGCGTGCGCCTGGGCTTCATGTCGTTCTTCGTCAAGGCTGCTACCGAAGCGCTGAAGCGCTTCCCGGCCGTGAACGCCTCGATCGACGGCAACGACATCGTCTACCACGGCTTCGCCGACGTCGGTGTTGCCGTGTCCAGCGACCGTGGCCTGGTGGTGCCGGTGCTGCGTAACGCCGAGTCGATGAGCCTGGCTGAAATCGAGAACGGCATCGCTACCTTCGGCAAGAAGGCCCGTGACGGCAAACTGGCCATCGAAGAAATGACCGGTGGCACCTTCACCATCACCAACGGTGGTACCTTCGGTTCGATGATGTCGACCCCGATCGTCAACCCGCCGCAGGCCGCCATTCTCGGCATGCACAACATCATCCAGCGCCCGATGGCCATCAACGGCCAGGTCGTGATTCGCCCGATGATGTACCTGGCGCTGTCGTACGATCACCGCCTGATCGACGGCAAGGAAGCGGTAACCTTCCTGGTCACTATCAAGAACCTGCTGGAAGATCCGTCCCGCCTGCTGCTGGACATCTAATCGCGCAGCTGTAAGCTGCAAGCCGCAAGCTTCAAGCTGAAGCCTGCTGGTCTTGCGGCTTGCAGCTTGCCGCTTGAAGCTAAAAAGGAATCTTTTATGACCCAGAAATTCGACGTAGTGGTGATTGGTGCAGGTCCTGGCGGCTATGTAGCTGCCATCAAGGCTGCCCAACTTGGTCTGAAGACTGCCTGTATCGAGAAGTACACCGACGCCGAGGGCAAGCTGGCCCTGGGCGGCACCTGCCTGAACGTAGGTTGCATTCCTTCCAAGGCGCTGCTGGACAGCTCCTGGAAGTACAAGGAAGCCAAAGAGAGCTTCAACGTCCACGGTATCTCCACTGGCGAAGTGAAGATGGACGTCGCCGCGATGGTTGGCCGCAAGGCTGGCATCGTCAAGAACCTGACCGGTGGCGTTGCCACCCTGTTCAAGGCCAACGGCGTTACTTCGATCCAGGGCCACGGCAAGCTGCTGGCTGGCAAGAAGGTCGAAGTCACCAAGGCTGACGGCACCACCGAAATCATCGAAGCCGAGAACGTGATCCTGGCTTCCGGCTCGCGCCCGATCGACATTCCGCCGGCTCCGGTCGACCAGAACGTCATCGTCGACTCCACCGGCGCCCTGGAATTCCAGGCCGTACCGAAGCGCCTGGGCGTTATCGGTGCAGGCGTGATCGGCCTGGAGCTGGGCTCGGTATGGGCTCGCCTGGGTGCTGAAGTCACCGTGCTGGAAGCCCTGGACACCTTCCTGATGGCTGCCGACACCGCCGTGTCGAAAGAAGCCCAGAAGACCCTGACCAAGCAAGGCCTGGACATCAAGCTGGGCGCTCGCGTCACCGGCTCGAAAGTCAACGGCAATGAAGTCGAAGTGACCTACACCAACGCCGAAGGCGAGCAGAAGATCACCTTCGACAAGCTGATTGTCGCAGTCGGCCGTCGCCCGGTGACCACCGATCTGCTGGCTTCCGACAGCGGCGTGAACATCGACGAGCGTGGTTACATCTTCGTCGACGATTACTGCGCCACCAGCGTTCCGGGCGTGTACGCCATCGGTGACGTGGTACGCGGCATGATGCTGGCCCACAAGGCTTCGGAAGAGGGCATCATGGTCGTCGAGCGCATCAAGGGCCACAAGGCCCAGATGAACTACGACCTGATCCCGTCGGTCATCTACACCCACCCGGAAATCGCGTGGGTCGGCAAGACCGAACAGGCCTTGAAGGCCGAGGGCGTTGAGGTTAACGTGGGCACCTTCCCGTTCGCGGCCAGCGGCCGTGCGATGGCTGCCAACGACACCGGTGGTTTCGTCAAGGTCATCGCCGATGCCAAGACCGACCGCGTTCTGGGTGTTCACGTGATTGGCCCATCGGCTGCCGAACTGGTGCAGCAGGGCGCAATCGCAATGGAATTCGGCACCAGTGCCGAGGATCTGGGCATGATGGTCTTCAGCCATCCAACCCTGTCCGAAGCGTTGCATGAAGCAGCGCTGGCGGTGAATGGCGGCGCCATTCACGTGGCCAACCGTAAGAAGCGTTAATTATAAGAAACCACGGCGGGCTGCCCGTCGTGAGTCTTGCGTGCATGACTCACCGCGGAAAGTCCGCCGGACCGGATCACACGGGAAACCCGGGGTCAACGGTCACAGGTGGTGCGGCGCCACTGATGGCGCAGCGCCGAAGCGCAGTACCTAACGAAGACGGTAAAAAGCATGAATCTTCACGAGTATCAGGGTAAGCAGCTGTTCGCTGAATACGGCCTGCCAGTTTCCAAGGGTTTCGCAGTCGATACCCCTGAGCAAGCTGCAGAAGCCTGCGACAAGATCGGCGGGAACGAGTGGGTTGTAAAGGCCCAGGTTCACGCGGGTGGTCGCGGTAAAGCGGGCGGCGTAAAGCTGGTGCGCAGCAAGGAAGACGCCAAGGCGTTCGCTGCACAGTGGTTGGGCAAGAATCTGGTTACCTACCAGACCGATGCCAACGGTCAACCCGTCTCCAAGATTCTGGTCGAATCCTGCACTGACATCGCCAAAGAGCTGTACCTGGGCGCTGTAGTCGATCGTTCGAGCCGCCGTATCGTGTTCATGGCTTCCACCGAAGGTGGCGTGGACATCGAGAAAGTCGCTCACGAAACGCCTGAGAAAATCCTCAAGGCCACCATCGACCCACTGGTCGGCGCTCAGCCGTTCCAGGGTCGCGAGCTGGCATTCCAGCTGGGCCTGGAAGGCAAGCAAGTTCAACAGTTCGCCAAGATCTTCGTTGGCCTGGCCAAGCTGTTCAAGGACCACGACCTGGCGCTGCTGGAAGTGAACCCGCTGGTGATCAAGGCCGATGGCGACCTGCACTGCCTCGATGCCAAGATCAACATCGACGCCAACGCCATGTACCGTCAGCCGAAGCTGAAAACCTTCCACGACCCGTCGCAGGACGATGCCCGTGAAGCCCACGCTGCCAAGTTCGAACTGAACTACGTTGCCCTTGAAGGCAACATCGGCTGCATGGTCAACGGTGCCGGCCTGGCCATGGGTACCATGGACATCGTCAACCTGCACGGCGGCAAGCCGGCCAACTTCCTTGACGTTGGCGGTGGTGCTACCAAAGAGCGCGTAACCGAAGCGTTCAAGATCATTCTGTCCGACAGCAATGTCGCGGCCGTTCTGGTCAACATCTTCGGCGGCATCGTTCGCTGCGACATGATTGCCGAAGGCATCATTGGTGCAGTGAAAGAAGTCGGCGTCAAAGTTCCGGTCGTCGTTCGCCTCGAAGGCAACAACGCCGAACTGGGCGCTAAAGTACTGGCAGAAAGCGGTTTGAACATCATTGCGGCAACCAGCCTGACCGACGCTGCTCAACAAGTTGTCAAAGCTGCGGAGGGCAAGTAATGAGCGTCCTGATCAATAAAGACACCAAAGTCATCTGCCAGGGCTTCACCGGCTCGCAGGGTACTTTCCACTCCGAACAGGCCATTGCCTACGGCACCAAGATGGTCGGCGGCGTAACCCCAGGCAAGGGTGGCACCACCCACCTGGGCCTGCCGGTGTTCAACACCGTCAAGGAAGCCGTGGAAGCGACCGGCGCTGACGCTTCGGTCATCTATGTACCGGCTCCGTTCTGCAAAGACTCGATCCTGGAAGCGGCCTTCGGCGGCATCAAGCTGATCGTCTGCATCACCGAAGGCATTCCTACCCTGGACATGCTGGATGCCAAGGTCAAGTGCGACGAGCTGGGCGTTACCCTGATCGGCCCTAACTGCCCAGGTGTCATCACCCCGGGCGAGTGCAAGATCGGCATCATGCCAGGCCACATCCACCTGCCAGGCAAGGTCGGTATCGTTTCGCGTTCCGGCACCCTGACCTATGAAGCTGTGAAGCAGACCACCGACGCCGGCTTCGGCCAGTCGACCTGTGTCGGCATCGGCGGTGACCCGATCCCGGGCTCCAACTTCATCGACATCCTGAAGCTGTTCCAGGAAGACCCGAAGACCGAAGCGATCGTCATGATCGGTGAGATCGGCGGTTCGGCTGAAGAAGAAGCCGCGGCCTACATCAAGGCCCACGTCACCAAGCCTGTCGTTTCCTACATCGCCGGTGTTACTGCACCTGCGGGCAAGCGCATGGGCCACGCTGGCGCCATCATCTCCGGCGGCAAGGGTACTGCGGACGAGAAGTTCGCCGCCCTGCAGGACGCGGGTGTGAAGACCGTGCGTTCCCTGGCTGACATTGGCAAGGCCCTGGCCGAGCTGACTGGCTGGGAAGCCAAGAAGTAATACTGCTACACCCCCCACGCGCACAGAGGCCACCTTCGGGTGGCCTTTGTCGTATGTGGGGTTCGTAGGAGCGGGTTTACCCGCGAAGAGGCCGGTGCTGGCAATAGAGATTCTTCGATAGGTTTAATAGGAATTTTCACGCAGACGAATGTTTCAATCCGAGGATAATACTTGCCGTCCTCGGTCACACAGACGACAAACATGTACGCACATCGGACAAGCAGCACTGTGCCAGTGCGTTTGACTGACAAACCAGTTACATTACGCGTTCACTCTGTGCCCGTACCCCAAAAGGGAACGACACGCTAAACGGGTCTGGCCTATCAAGCCGGGCAGCATTTCCCCTTACCCAAAGGGAAATCCCCTCTCGAATCCCGATTTCAGCAGTGTGGTACTACCTTAAATGAAAGTTCTCAAAGGCCAGGATATCCTGGCGCTTGGCTTTATGACGTTTGCGCTTTTCGTGGGTGCAGGCAATATCATCTTCCCGCCTATCGTCGGTCTGCAGTCTGGCCCGCACGTCTGGATGGCGGCCTTGGGCTTCCTGGTCACTGCCGTGGGCCTGCCGGTCATCACCGTTGTCGCCTTGGCCAAGGTCGGTGGTGGCATGGATGCACTGAGCAGCCCGATCGGCAAGTTCTTCGGCGGCCTGCTGGCGGCTGTGTGCTACCTGTCGGTCGGCCCGCTGTTCGCCACCCCGCGTACGGCGACCGTGTCGTTCGAAGTAGGCGTTGCACCGCTGACCGGTGAAAGCCCGCTGGCGCTGTTCATCTACAGCCTGGTGTACTTCATCGTCGTGCTGGCCGTGTCCATGTACCCTGGCAAGTTGCTCGACACCGTGGGCCGCTTCCTGGCGCCGTTGAAGATCATTGCCCTGGCGGTGCTGGGTATCGCTGCCTTCGCGTTGCCCGCCGGTACCATTGGTGAAGCACAGCCTGCCTATGCCGCCGCTGCGTTCTCCAAGGGCTTCTCCGATGGCTACCTGACCATGGATACCCTGGGTGCCCTGGTGTTCGGTATCGTCATTGTCAATGCCATTCGTTCGCGCGGTGTCGAGTCGCCGAGGCTGATCACCCGCTACGCCATCATCGCCGGCCTGATCGCCGGTGTCGGGCTGGCCCTGGTCTACATCAGCCTGTTCCGCCTGGGTGCCACCAGCCACGACATTGCCGCTGACGCCACCAACGGTGCGGCGGTGCTGCATGCCTACGTACAGCACACCTTCGGTTCGCTGGGCAGCGGCTTCCTGGCCGTGCTGATCGCGCTGGCCTGCCTGGTGACTGCGGTTGGTCTGACCTGTGCCTGTGCCGAGTACTTCAGCCAGATCCTGCCGCTGTCGTACCGCGCGCTGGTGGTGATCCTCGCCGGCTTCTCGCTGCTGATCTCCAACCTTGGCCTGACCAAGTTGATCATGTTCTCGATCCCGGTGCTCACCGCCATCTATCCGCCGTGCATCGTGGTGGTCGGTCTGAGCTTCGTCAAAGACCTGTGGAACTCGCCAACGCGCATCCTGGCACCCGTGATGCTGGTCTCGCTGCTGTTCGGCATGGTCGATGCGATCAAGGGCAGTAGCCTTGCCCACATGTTGCCAGACTTCATGGCGCACCTGCCATTGAGTGATGCCGGTATGGCTTGGCTGGTACCGTCGGTGGTGACCCTGGTGGGTGCCGTGGCCTGCGACCGCATGCTCGGCAAGCCGCGCGAGGCGTTGGCCTGACCGTACAAGTCGAAGCCTGAGGGCGGCACCGGCCACAAGCCGTAGGGTGCGCGCCAAGGGTGAAAACAAGAGAGCCCCGTATCCGAAAGGATGCGGGGCTTTTCGTTGGTTGCCTGTTGCGGTCTCTTCGCAGCAGGTCAGGCATTTTTCACTGTGCAGGTGTGCCTTTTGCCGCTTGCCAGCGTCGAAATCCGGTCCCTATCCTTTAGGCACATGGCCCTTTCGGGAACCCTGCATGAACTTCATCCAAAGCAACCTCAACAACCTGCTGGCCATCGCCTGGTTCGCCCTTTGCTGGGGTGGCTATACCCGCTATGCGATCTGGAAGGGGCGCGACACCGCGTGCCTGGCCAGTGTGCTGCACCTGTACCGTGAAGACTGGATGCGCCGCATGTTGCTGCGCGACAACCGCATCGCCGATGCCAGCGTGATCGGTAACCTGGAGCGCAACGCCTCGTTCTTTGCCTCCAGCACCCTGATCATTCTGGCTGGCATCCTCACCGTGCTCGGTGCCTCCGACCGGGCACTGTCGTTGCTGGCCGACCTGCCGCTGGTTCAGCAAACATCCCAAGGCATGTCGGAGATCAAGCTGCTGTGCCTGGCCATGGTATTTGTCTATGCCTTCTTCACGTTCAGCTGGTGCATGCGCCAATACAACTTTGCCGCCGTGCTGGTGGGCTCGGCGCCGATGATCGGCGAACGGCTGGTCAACGAGCTGGAGCGCAAGGCGTTCGCTTCACGGGCGGCGCGGGTATTGTCGTTGGCGGCTAACCAGTTCAACCTGGGGCTGCGTTCTTATTACTTCGGAATGGCCATGTTGAGCTGGTTCATCAGCCCATGGTTGTTCATGGCGATGAGTGTGGGAGTAGTGCTGATTCTGTACCGTCGAGAGTTCCATTCGGATGTACTCGATGTGATGGTGTTCACACCGACCGAAAGTGTATTGTCGGAGCCTGCCAAGGAAAGCTCCGTAGCCTCTAACTGAAACGATTAATCGAAACTTTGCAGGCACAAAAAAACCCGACGTCGTCGGGTTTTTTTGTTTCAGCCAATTATTGCTTGGCGGGTTCTGCCGGAGTAGCTGGAGCCGCTTCTGGCGCCGGAGTAGCCGGAGCGGCTTCTTCGGCAGCCTTCTGCTCGGCTTCGGTCTGATCTTTGGCAGCTTCAGCGTTTTCCTCGGCTGCTTCGTTCATCTTATCCTGAGCTTCACCCATTTTTTCCTGGGCTTGCTCGGCGTGTTGCTGTGCGTCTTGGGCTTTGTCTTCGCTCGCTTTATCGCAAGCAGCCAGGCCCATGGCAGCGGCCAGCATCAGAGCAAAAGCAAAAGGTTTACGCATGGGGGTGTATCTCCTTGGTGGAATAAGTGACTTGTTCCTTCGAGTGCCACTACGCGGAATAAGTTCAACGAAGATTACAGATATATAACGCCTCATTCTATATAGACTTTTCAACGAATTCATGAAGCCGCCCTGCGGCCAATGGGAACAGCCAATGAGCGATTCAACCTTGATGGCAATGGCCGAGCGCTTTCTCTCGGCTTTAAAACATTGTCAGTTGTTGCAGATGCGCGTGGCGCAGGCTGATGGCGATGGCATGACCCTGGTCCTGCCGTGGTCGCCGGCCATTGTCGGCAACCCGCAAACTGGTGCTGTGCACGGCGGGGCGCTGACCACGCTGATGGACACCACCTGTGGCATGGCCACGTTGTGTGTGTTGCCGCGCTTCGAAGTGTGCCCGACGTTGGACCTGCGCATCGACTACATGCACCCTGCTGAGGCCGGCAAGGACATCTACGGTCACGCCCAGTGCTACCGTGTTACCCGCGACGTGATCTTCACCCGTGGCACCGCCTACCAGGACGACCCCGACCAGCCCATCTGCCAGGTGGTGGGCACGTTCATGCGCCTGGGCCAGGACATCAAGGGCGGCATCCGTTTCGGCGACAGTCTGAAGGAGGGCAAGGCATGATTCCGCGCGCGGTGCGCCAGCAGCTCAACGCCGCCCATGCGGTGGGCGACTATCGACCATTGCTGGCGCTGATTCCCTATGCCGGGCTGGTCGGCATCGAATGCGAGCGTCAGGGCGATGACTTGTTGTTCCGCCTGCCGGCCAGCCCTGACAATATCGGCAACCCGCTGTTACCGGCCATTCATGGCGGCGTGATCGCCGGCTTCATGGAGCTGTCGGCAGCGCTGTACCTGCTGATCTACAGCGAGAGCGCAAGCATTCCGAAGATCATCGACTTTTCTGTCGACTACCTGCGCGCCGGGCATTTTCGCGATACCTACGCCCAGTGCCAGCTGTGGCGCCAGGGCCGGCGGGTGACCAACGTGGCCATCACCGCGTGGCAGGGCGACAGGCAGTCGCCGATTGCCACGGCCCGTGCGCATTTCAAGATCGAACCGGAAAAGCCCTTGAAATCATCCGGGCAGCCCCCATCTGCATGACATCCGCCGTTAACGCTGGCCGAATCGGCCGCCAGGCGCCATCGCCATCAGATCGGAGTTTCGAAGACCATGACTGTGGAAACACAAAAGGAAACGCTGGGCTTCCAGACCGAGGTGAAGCAACTGCTGCACCTCATGATTCACTCGCTGTACTCGAACAAGGAAATCTTCCTGCGGGAGCTGATTTCCAATGCTTCCGACGCCGCCGACAAGCTGCGTTTCGAAGCGTTGGCCAAGCCAGAGCTGTTCGAGGGCGATACTGACCTGAAGATTCGCCTGAGCTTCGACAAGGACGCTGGTACCGTGACCCTCGAGGACAACGGCATCGGCATGAGCCGCGAAGACGTCATTACCCACCTGGGCACCATCGCCAAGTCCGGCACTGCCGACTTCATGAAGAACCTCACCGGTGACCAGAAGAAGGACTCGCACCTGATCGGTCAGTTCGGCGTGGGCTTCTACTCCGCGTTCATCGTTGCCGACAAGGTCGATGTGTACAGCCGCCGTGCTGGTCAGCCAGCGGCGGAAGGTGTGCACTGGTCGTCGAAAGGCGAGGGCGAATTCGAAGTCGCCACCATCGACAAACCACAGCGTGGTACCCGTATCGTCCTGCACCTGAAGAAGGACGAACAGGAGTTCGCCGATGGCTGGCGCCTGCGCAACGTGGTCAAGAAGTACTCCGACCACATCGCCCTGCCGATCCAGCTGCCGAAAGAGCAGGCCGCCGCCGAGGGTGAAGAGCAGCCGGCCGAAGAGTGGGAAACCGTCAACCGCGCCAGCGCCCTGTGGACCCGTTCGCGCACCGAGGTGAAGGACGAGGAGTACCAGGAGTTCTACAAGCACATCGGCCATGACTTCGAAAACCCGCTGGCCTGGAGCCACAACAAGGTCGAAGGCAAGCTCGAATACAACTCGCTGCTGTACGTGCCGGCCCGTGCGCCGTTCGACCTGTACCAGCGCGAAGCGCCGCGTGGCCTGAAGCTGTACGTGCAGCGTGTGTTCATCATGGACCAGGCCGAGTCGTTCCTGCCGCTGTACCTGCGCTTCATCAAGGGTGTGGTCGATTCCAACGACCTGTCGCTGAACGTGTCGCGTGAAATCCTGCAGAAAGACCCGATCATCGATTCGATGAAAACCGCGCTGACCAAGCGCGTGCTGGACATGCTGGAGAAGCTGGCGAAGAACGAACCCGAGCAGTACAAGGGCTTCTGGAAAAACTTCGGTCAGGTGCTGAAAGAGGGCCCGGCCGAAGACTTCGCCAACAAGGAGAAAATCGCCGGCCTGCTGCGCTTTGCGTCCACCCAGGACGACAGCGGTGAGCAGAGCGTCGCCCTGGCCGACTACCTGGCCCGTGCCAAGGAAGGTCAGGACAAGATCTATTACCTCACCGGCGAGTCGTACGCGCAGGTCAAGAACAGCCCGCACCTGGAAGTCTTCCGCAAGAAAGGCATCGAAGTGCTGCTGCTGACTGACCGCATCGACGAGTGGCTGATGAGCTACCTCAACGAATTCGACGGCAAGGCCTTTGTCGATATCGCCCGTGGCGACCTGGACCTGGGCAAGCTGGATTCGGAAGAAGACAAGAAAGCCCAGGAAGAAGTCGCCAAGGACAAGGAAGGTTTGGTCGAGCGACTGAAAGGTGCGCTGGGTGACACCGTGGCCGAAGTGCGCGTATCGCACCGCCTGACCGACTCGCCGGCAATCCTGGCCATCGGCGAGCAGGACCTGGGCCTGCAGATGCGCCAGATTCTGGAAGCCAGCGGGCAGAAAGTGCCGGAGTCCAAGCCGATCTTCGAGTTCAACCCGAGTCACCCGCTGATCGAGAAGTTGGACCACGAGCAGAGCGAAGACCGTTTCGCCGAGCTGTCGCACATCCTGTTCGATCAGGCGGCCCTGGCGGCCGGTGACAGCTTGAAGGACCCGGCGGCGTACGTTCGTCGCCTGAACAAGCTACTGGTCGAGCTGTCTGCTTGAGTTGATGCATAGGAAAGCCCGCTTCGGCGGGCTTTTTTCATGGCTGCCTTTTTGTGAAAAGTGCCAAAGGAGTGCTAGATGAGCAAAGTTATCGTCGAGTCGCTGGTTTATCACCTGTCCGGCAAGGCCTATGAAAGCCGTTTGGTCTATGAGCCGGGGGCGCTGGGCCGTCCGGGCCTGGTGATGGCGCCGAACTGGATGGGCATTGGCGAAGGTGCCGAGCGTATCGCCAAGGAAGTCGCCGAGAAGGGCTATGTGGTGTTGATTGCCGACCTCTACGGGCAATCGGTGCGCCCGTCCAATGCCGATGAGGCAGGCGTGGCGATGATGCCGCTGAAGAATGACCGTGACGAACTGCGCAAACGCATGCAGGAAGCCTTGGCGCAATTGTTGGGCCAGTCGAAGGCGCTGCTGGAGCCTGGCAAGGTGGCTACCTTCGGCTTCTGCTTCGGTGGCTGCTGCGCCCTGGAGCTGGCCCGTAGCGGCGCCGACCTGCGCGCGGCAGTGTCGTTCCACGGTACTCTGGATACGCCGAACCCGGAAGATGCCAAGCGCATCAAGGGTTCGGTGCTGGTGTTGCATGGTGCCTCCGACCCATTGGTGCCTAGAGAACAACTGCCGGCATTCGAGGACGAGATGAACGCGGCCAAGGTGGACTGGCAGTTGCTCAGTTATGGCGGTGCGGTGCACTCGTTTACCGACCCGAATGCCAACGTGCCGGGCAAGATGCAGTACGACCGGCGCACTTCCGAGCGAGCGTTCCGTTCGATGCATAATCTGCTGAGTGAAGTGTTCCAGCGCTGAGATTGCAGGGGGCTGCTTTGCAGCCCTTCGCGGGTAAACCCGCTCCTACGCGACGGCCTGCGCCCAATCACCAATGTGCGTTCACCCCTGATCAGGTGTAGGAGCGGGTTTACCCGCGAATACGGTGGCGGCGGCAACGGTGAACAGCGGGTGGAGATTGGCCAGCAGGGCCGGCCCTTTCGCGGGTGAACCCGCTCCTACGCGACGGCCTGCGCCCAATCACCAATGTGCGTTCACCCCTGATCAGGTGTAGGAGCGGGTTTACCCGCGAATACGGTAGCGGCATCAACGGTGAACGGCGGGTGGAAATTGGCCGGCAGGTCCGGCCTCTTCGCGGGTAAACCCGCTCCTACACGACGGGCTGCGCCCAGCCGTCGACCTGTGTCCACCCCCGATCACCGAGGTAACTCGATCCTGGAATGTTCCCCCGGCACCACCGGCCAATCCCCCGCAGCCCACCTGGCCCGGGCCCGCTCGATCAGCTCCGGGTCGCTGGCCACGAAATTCCAGTTCATCCGACGCGGCCCATCCAGCGGTGCACCGCCAATCAGTACCAATTGGCATTCACCCTCCGCATACAACGTCACCTCTTCCCCCTCCGGCAGTACTACCAGGCTGCACGGTTCCACGTCTTCATCGTTCATCGTCAACTCACCATCGAGCAGGTACAGCGCCCGCTGCACATGCTCATTCGGTACCAGCAAGGTGGTCGCCGGCTGCATCTGAACGTGCGCATAAAGGGTAGGGGACAGCACCGGCACTGGGGACTTCAAGCAGAACCCGCTGCCAGCAATCATGCAGATACGTACACCCAAGCTGTCACTGACGGGCAAGCTCGCGGCGGGGTGATGGCTGTAGCTTGCCGGGCCTTGCTCAAACTCGCGCGGCGATGCCAGCCATACCTGCAGCCCATGCAGGCGCGAGCCATGGGCCAGGGCATCCTCGGGGGTGCGCTCGACATGCGCGACGCCGCTGCCCGCAGTCATCCAGCTGACATCACCTGGCAGCACTCGCTGCGCCGAGCCAAGGCTGTCCTTGTGCAGGATTGCGCCTTCGAACAGGTAGGTCAGGGTCGACAAGCCGATATGCGGATGTTGGCGGATGTCCATGCCATGCCCCGGGGCATAGTCCGTTTCGAGCATGTGGTCGAAAAACACGAACGGGCCGACGCTGCGGCACTGGGCTGACGGCAGCGGGCGGAGGATCGGCTGGCCCTCGACCGATTCGGCACGGGGGTGAATGACCAGGGGGCTGCTCATGGGACGGCTCCAGGCGAGGTGACAGTGCTTCAAGCATAACGGTTTGCCTGCTGTGGCTGAACCGTCGCGTTGGCCGGCCGGTCTACTGTTTTCATACTCGGATAAGGAACCTGCCCATGATTGCCAGAGCGCTGGCCTGCGTGATGTTGTCTGCCTGTCTAAGCCAGGCGGCCCAGGCACGCGACTACCGCTACAGCGATGCCCATTTGCATTACGTGGACTTTTTCCAGGAAAGCGAAGGCATGCCGGCCCTGCTTGAGGCCATGGATGCTGCGGGTATCGAGCAGTCGATGATTTCCGGAATACCAGTGGCCAAGAAATGGCACGAAGACGAACCCAAGCGCCCGCGCTACTACGCCGGTGATGACGCTGATGCCTACTGGTACAGCGCTACCGATACTTACGTGGCGGCGGCGCTGCAGCAATTGCCAAGTGAGCAGCGCAAGCGCTTCCACCCATTCCTCAGCGGTTTCAACCCGGTGGACAAGAATGCGGTCAGCCATATCGAGCGCATGCTCGATTTGTACCCGGGCCTTTGGCAGGGCATCGGCGAGGTGTTTACTCGTCACGATGATCTGACAGCGCTGACCAGTGGGGACACGCCGCGCGCCAACAACGAGGCCATGACGCGCATCTATCATCTGGCGGCCGAGCGCGATCTACCGGTGCTCCTGCATTCCAACATCACTTCCAAGCGCGAGCGCAACCCGCTGTACCTGGCGGAGATCGAAGAGCCGCTGCGCAATCACCCGCATACGCGATTCATCTGGGCGCATGCCGGCAGCAGCATGGAGATACACCGCCACCAGACGCAGATGGACTTTCTACTGCCAGTACTGACGCGATTGCTGGAGGACTACCCGAACCTGTATGTCGATCTGTCGTGGAGTGTGCTGCAGCCGTATTTGCTGGATAAGCACGGCGTGCCGCGCAAGGAATGGCTGGCGCTGGTCGAGAAGTACCCGGAGCGCTTCATGCTGGGGTCGGATGTGGTGGGGCGGTTTGGCAGCCTGGGGGAACAGATGCACGGGTTCAAGCCGTTTCTGGATGCCTTGCCGGAGGCGGTGGCGCACAAGGTGGCCCGGGAGAACTTTCTGGCGGTGTTGCCCAAGGCGCGCGATTAGCCTGCAATGACCAAAAACACTGCAAATGACCTGTGTAGGAGCGGGTTTACCCGCGAAGAGGCCAGCACAGGCAACCCAAACAAAAACGCCCCGAACCAGTCGGGGCGTTTTCATTTACAGCAGCAGCGTCTTACTTGCCTTCCCAGCGCTTGAGTACCAGGGTGGCGTTGGTGCCGCCGAAGCCGAAGCTGTTGCTCATGACCGTATCGATCTTGGCGTTTTCTTCGGTTTTACGCAGGACTGGCAAGTCGGCGACTTCCGGGTCCAGCTCGTCGATGTTGGCAGAGCCGGCGATGAAGTTGTTTTCCATCATCAGCAGGCAGTAGATCGCCTCGTGCACGCCGGCGGCGCCCAGCGAGTGACCCGACAGGCTCTTGGTAGAGCTGATCTTCGGTGCCTTGTCGCCGAACACGGCACGCACGCCCTTGATCTCGGCCACGTCACCGACCGGGGTCGAGGTGCCGTGGGTGTTCAGGTAGTCGATCGGGGTGTCGACGGTGGACAGCGCCTGCTGCATGCAGCGGATGGCGCCTTCGCCGCTCGGTGCAACCATGTCGTAGCCGTCGGAAGTGGCACCGTAGCCAACGATTTCGGCGTAGATCTTGGCGCCACGTGCCAGGGCGTGTTCCAGTTCCTCGACCACGACCATGCCGCCACCGCCAGCGATGACGAAGCCATCACGGTCAGCGTCGTAGGCGCGCGAGGCCAGTTCCGGGGTTTCGTTGCGCTTGGTCGACAGGGCGCCCATGGCATCGAACAGGAACGACTGGCTCCAGTGCTCTTCTTCACCACCGCCGGCGAAGACGATGTCCTGCTTGCCCCACTGGATCTGCTCCAGTGCGGTGCCGATGCAGTGAGCCGAGGTGGCGCAGGCCGACGAGATCGAGTAGTTGATGCCCTTGATCTTGAACGGGGTGGCCAGGCATGCCGACACGGTGCTGCCCATGGTGCGGGTTACACGGTATGGGCCGACGCGCTTGACGCCCTTCTCACGCAGGGTGTCCAGCGCTTCCATCTGGTTCAGGGTCGAGGCGCCGCCGGAGCCAGCCACCAGGCCGGTACGCGGGTTGGAAACCTGCTCTTCGGTCAGGCCGGAGTCCTTGATCGCGTCCTGCATGGCCAGGTAGGCGTAGGCAGCCGCGTGGCCGACGAAGCGGTAAACCTTGCGGTCGATCAGTTCTTCGAGGTTGAGGTCGATGGACCCGGAAACCTGGCTACGCAGCCCCATTTCCTTGTATTCCGGGTTGAAACGGATACCCGGACGGCTGTTGCGCAGGTTTTCGGTGACGGTAGCTTTGTCATTGCCCAGGCACGATACGATGCCCAGACCAGTGATAACGACGCGGCGCATGCGAATAACCCTTAGAAATTGTCAGTGGAGGTGAACACGCCGACCCGCAGGCCTTCGGCAGTGTAGATCTCGCGGCCGTCGACGCTGACCGAGCCATCGGCGATGGCCATGTTCAGCTTGCCCTTCAGGACGCGCTTGATGTGAATGTTGTACGTGACTTTCTTGGCTTCAGGCAGTACCTGGCCAAAGAATTTCACCTCGCCCGAACCCAGGGCGCGGCCACGGCCCGGCAGGCCCTGCCAGCCGAGGAAGAAGCCAACCAGCTGCCACATGGCATCGAGGCCCAGGCAGCCCGGCATTACCGGATCGCCTTCGAAATGGCAGGCGAAGAACCACAGGTCCGGGTTGATATCCAGCTCGGCGACCAACTCACCTTTGCCGTACTTGCCGCCTTCTTCGCTGATATGGGTGATGCGATCGACCATCAGCATGTTCGGCGCGGGCAGTTGCGCATTACCTGGGCCGAACAGCTCACCGCGACTGCAGCGCAGCAGGTCTTCCCGAGTAAAGGCGTGTTGTTTGGTCATGCGAGCTCCTCAATAACCCCCTGCGGCAGGGGATGAATCTTCCCGGCCGGCCCGAAAACCAAGCGCTTCGAGACGGCAGCCTACAGGTAGACTATTGCGTTGTGGTGAAAGTCACAGCGCACCTGGTGAAAGAAGTACAGGTGTGCACTGAAACGTCTATTTTCAGGTCCGATGAAGGTCCTGTCCAGTGTTTAAGACTGCCGCACTTTAGCATTTATCGCCAGTCGCGGTTGTCTGACCGGGTAACCAGCGCTGCAGCACCTGCTGCAATTCGGTGCGGCGCAAGGGTTTGCTCAGGTAGTCGTCCATGCCGGCGGCCATGCAACGCTCACGGTCGCCCTGCAAGGCATTGGCGGTCAGGGCGATGATCGGTAGCCCTGCGCCGTTGGGCAACTGGCGGATGCGTCGGGTGGCTTCATAGCCGTCCAGGTGCGGCAGGCGGCAATCCATCAGCACGGCAGCAAAGCGCTGCCGGCCGACCAGCTCGACGGCTTCGAGGCCATCTTCTGCCGTGCATACTGCCAGCCCCAGGCTGCGCAGCATCGCTTCTACGACATTCCGGTTGACCGGATTGTCCTCCACCAGCAGTACCTGATCATTGTCCGTCACCGTCGTTCGTGCAGTCGTAGGCGGCGTCAGCGGGACGGGGACAGGGTTGGCGAGGGCCAGCGGCATCTCCAGGGTGAAGGTCGAGCCCAGGCCCTCGCGGCTTTCACCGCGTAGCTTGCCGCCCATGCGTTCGGCCAGGGTTCGAGCGATCGACAGCCCCAGCCCGGTGCCACCATAACGACGGGAAATCGAGCTGTCGGCCTGCTGGAAGGCGACAAACATCATTTCCAGGCGGTCGCTGTCGATGCCGATGCCAGTGTCGCGCACGCTGCAGGTCAGCCAGATCAGCTGCCGGTCGAGCACCTGCCAGCGTGCGTCGACTTGCACTTGGCCACGCTCGGTGAATTTCAGGGCATTGCCTACCAGGTTCAGCAGGATCTGACGGATGCGTGTGGGGTCGCCGTTCACCTGCAGTTGCTCGATGCCGGCCGGCAGCTGCAACTGCAGGTCCAGGCCGCGTTGCTGGGCGCTGTGCTGGAACGACTGGACACTGCTGGTGATCAGCTCGCCGAGGTTGAAGTCGATGTGTTCCAGTTGCAACGCGGCGCGTTCGATGCGCGAAAAATCGAGGATGTCGTTGATGACCTTGAGCAAATGCCCGGTGGACTCGCTGGCCACTGCCGTGTAATCGGCCTGTTCACTGCTCAGCGGTGTGGTTTCCAGAAGTTGCAGCATGCCCAGCACGCCATTCATCGGGGTGCGCAACTCATGGCTCATCATCGCCAGGAAATCCGATTTGGCGCGGTTGGCCTGTTCGGCCTCCTCGCGGGCCTGGATGAGTTCGGCAATGGCCTGCTTCTGTTCATCACTGGCCTGTTCCAGGGCGCTGGCCAGGTTGTTGATGTGGCGGGCCAGGTGGCCCAGCTCGCTGTCGTCGACTACCGGCAGGGGGGTGTTGTACTCGCCTTGCTGAATAGCCTTGACCGCATGCCCCATGTCACTGATCGGCTTGGCCAGGCTCAGGGCCAGGCGGCGAGCCAGCAAAAAGGTGAACAGCAGGGCGAACAGCGCCAGGATCCCGGCCTTGATCACGATTTCCTGCTGGCGCTGGCTGAAGGCGTCATCGGACATGCCGACGATCACCCGGCCCAGGTAGTCGTCACCGATGGCCGGGGTGGTGGTTTTGCCCTGTTGCAGGAAGTCGTTGTCCAGGCGGATTTGTTGCAGGCGAATCGGCGCCTGGAACACTTCGACCTGTTGCGCGCGGTTGGCGCTTTCGTCGGACTGCTCGACGTACACCAGGATGTGGTTGCGGCTGTCCTGCACTTCCAGAAAGCGCACGTGCGGGATGCTGAGGGTGGCGCGCATCAGCCCTTCGAGCACTTCGTTGTTGCCCGAAATCACCCCGTACTCCGACGCCGGTGCCAACTGGTTGGCGATCAGTTGCCCGGTGTGGTTGAGTTCCTGGCGCAGGTCCTGGATGCGCACGAAGGTAAAGAAGCTGATCAAGATCAAGGTCAGTAGCAGGGCGGGGCCGAGGCTGATGATCTGCGTGCGGGTATGAATGTCCCAGCTCAAGCGTTTGCTCATGGGGTGGGTTCTCCCTCGGCCAGGGCCTTGACGGCGGCGTTCTGATCGATCGGTTCAAGACCCAGGGCACGGGCCACCTGCTGGTTGCCACTGACCCCGTAGCGCACTGGGTACAGGCTGCGCGGCCAGCGCGTCGGCGGCTGGTCGAGCAACTGGTCGAGCACCCACAGCCAGTCGTCCTGGTCGCTGTAGGTGCTGGCCAGGGCGCCAGCGCGAACGAAGCCGGCGTTCGGGCCGATCAGCGCCATCTGCCGGCCATAACTGCTCAACAGCAGGTTCTTTGCAGTCTTGGAGTTGTACAAGTCAGGGTCGTCCAGGCCCAGTAGCACATCGCTGTTGCCCAGCAGGTGCTGCAGGGGCCGGTTGTCACGCGGGTCGGACCAGTCCTGAGCAACGATTTCCAGGCCTAGCGGCCGTGCGGCATTGCGCAGTTCGTCCAGCAAGAAGCGGCTGTGCTCGCCGTACAGCACGCCAATGCGCCTGGCCTGCGGCAACAAGTAGCGTGCCAGGCGCAGTTGCCGTCCCAACGGTGCGTCGCTCCACAAGAGTGTGAGGAACGCGGGGCGCGACTTTCCCAGGCGCTGTTCAGCCTGTACCCGGCTGACCCGCATGACCAGTGCCGGCGGGCCGGCGGTTTCCCCCAGGCGCCATTCCAGTGCTGCGCTGTCGAGCAGGATCAGGCGTTGGTCGGCTTTGAGCTTGCCTGGGCGTGGCAGGTTGGCGGTGGTGCGAAACTGCACATGATCGTGCGGTCGGCGGCTTTCCAGTGCGGCGATGAAGCTGCGTATACCGGGCTGGTCCTCGGCCCCCACCAGCATGATTTCGCTGGCGGACAAAGGCCCCAACGGCCACAGGCACAGCAGCAACAGGCGCAGCAGCAGGGCCATCAGAACTCCAGCTCCGCGCTCACGCTCAGGCGGTGACGGCTGTCGTAGCGGTTCTGCAGGGCCGAGGTGGGTTCATCGTCCAGGCGCTGCTGCCACAGCGCTGCCAGCTCCAGGTTGCTGCCATACACCCGAAAACGCTTGGCCAGGCGCAGGTCCAGACGCTCGTAGCGATACTGGTTGAGGGCATCGTCGCCGTAATAGAACAGTGCGCTCGACCAGCCGGCCCCCCATTCGCGCATCCACCCTGCCGAGCCGCTGTTGCGGGCGCTGAGGCGGCGGTCGTCGGGGTTGCTGGCCCAGGCATCGACGTAGGCATAGGTCAGGCGCAGGCGGTCGCGCAGGGTAGGGCGCCAGTCCATTTGCGCCTCGCTGCCGCTGAAACGGGCCTTGTTGGCGTTGCTGGCGATGTACTGATTGTTCCTCAGAGGCTCGCTGATCATGCCGGTGATCTCGTCGTAGAACAGCTTCACATCCAGGCTCAGGTCGATGTCGCTGAAGTAGCCGTTGTAGCCTAGCTCGCGCGAGCGCATGCGCTCCTGTTCAAGGTCACCAGGGCCACGGGTCTTGACGAAGTACTCACCGTTTTGCAGCCCGAATGCATTGGGGGTCAGGTTCTTGACTGTGTAACTCCAGTTGACGTTGTTCTCGAACATGTCGGGCGAGCGCACCGCTTCGGAGTACACCGCACGCAGGCCGTGGCGTGGCGTGATCAGGTAGTTGACCGCGACGCGCGGTGTCAGCGAACTGCCAGACAGGCGCGAGTCTTCGAACATGGCCCCACCTTGCAATATCCAGTGCTCGTCGGCCCGCCATTCCAGCTGGCCGAACAGGCGCCAGGTCTGGTCGTCGAGGCTGCCGTTGAAGTAGGTCTGCGAGTCGGCGCGGTCATAGCGGTAGTTCATGCCACTGAGCAGGCGCAGGCTGTCGGTCAGGCTCAGGGTGTCCTGGATTTCCAGGTCATAGCGGGTTTCACGGGTGCTCTGGTCGACATCGCCGCAGACCTGCTCCCTTCCACCCATCTCCCATTGTTGCTGCACTTTCTGCAGAAGCCCTTTCAGGGCCGGGTCGTCAGTGGAAAGGGGGGCGCCAGTCGCAATACCGCGCGCCACTTTCTCGGCGAAATCGGGGTTCATCTGCCAGAGCTGGGTCAGTTCGGGGCTGAACGACTGCAAGGCATCACAGGCACGCCACACTTGCTGGCGATCAAAATGCTGGGCTGAGCCCTGGATATAAAGGCTGTGCTCAGCGCTGAAGTCTTTGGTCCAGCGCAACGAGCCCGCATAGTCCTTGGCGTTGACGTCGGCATTGTTCCCGGACTCGTACTTCTGGAACACCGGCTGGTAGGTGTAGGGCCGTTGATTGCTGCCTTCCTTGGCCGCCAGTTGCCACTCCAGGGTCTGGTCGACCGCCAGGTTGTGGTTGGCGCTGAGGTTGAAGCGGGTCAGGCGGCGGCTGTCGCGGTAGTCCTGGCCGAACTGGTTCTCATCGAAGCCATCGTCCTGTTGGCCCGACAGCGACAGGCGCATGTCGCCACCGTCCCAACCGAAGCCGTGGCTGGCATAGAAGTCGTTGATGCCGTCCTGGCCGCGCGTCACTTTCAGCCGTGTGCCATGGCTGTCGGCGGGCTTGCGGGTGAGGATGTTGACCACCGCCATCAGCGCGTTGGCGCCATAGCTGACGGTGTTCGGGCCGCGGAACACCTCGATGCGCTCGATATCCTCCATGGCCAAGGGGATGTCGCTCCAGTCCACCGTGGCCAGGCCTGCGCGGTACACCGAGCGACCATCGATCAGTACCTGCATGCGCCGTGCATCGTTGACGTTGCTGCCGTGGTAGTTGACCGTGGGTTGATTACCGGCACCGTAGCCGATCATCATGCCGGGTACCAGGCGCAGCAGTTCGGGGATATCACGGGCACCGCTGGCGCGAATCAGTTCGCTGTCGAGTACGGTCATGCTGCCCGGTACAGCGGCGGGGGATTGTTTCAGGCGTGTGGCGGTCAGAATCTGCGGCAGATCGGTGTTGTCGATGAACAAGTCGTCGGCCACGGCCTGACCGCCGAGCAGGGCGGTCAATAACAGCAGGCGCGGGTACGGGGGCGTGCCAGGAAACACGGGGCGGCCTTTGTTTCAGGATTGAAACAGGCATGGTAACTGACCTTGGCGTATTTTCCAGTGATCTGCAGCGGTTTTGCAGCGTGTCTGTCTTGACGCTTTCATGGGGCGGACATCGAGCGCCGCGCGGGCGGTGCATCGCGAGCAAGCTTGCTTCTTCATTTGTTGCAACGTGTGGCCATGACCGTGTCATCTGCGTTGCTAGCCTTGGCGCATGGCAGGCGAGCCGTATAATAGCGGGGTCGCCACTTAACTTTTGGCTTTAATGGATTGGATATGACTGAACAGCAACCTGTTGCGGTGCTGGGCGGCGGCAGCTTCGGCACCGCCGTGGCGAACCTGCTGGCGGAAAACGGTGTGCCGGTGCGCCAATGGATGCGCGACCCGGCGCAGGCCGAGGCCATGCGCGTGAATCGCGAGAATCCGCGCTACCTCAAGGGTATCCGCTTGCACGATGGGGTTGAGCCGGTCAACGACCTGCTGGCCACCCTGCAGGCCAGCGAGCTGATCTTCGTTGCCTTGCCATCGAGTGCCTTGCGCAGTGTGCTGGCACCCCATGCCGAGCTGCTGCGCGGCAAAGGCCTGGTCAGCCTGACCAAGGGCATCGAAGCGCAAAGCTTCAAGCTGATGAGCCAGATCCTCGAGGAAATCGCCCCCGAGGCGCGCATCGGCGTTTTGTCGGGGCCGAACCTGGCGCGCGAAATCGCCGAACATGCACTGACTGCCACAGTGGTGGCCAGTGAGCACGAAGAACTGTGCCAGCAGGTACAGGCCGTGCTGCACGGGCGCACCTTCCGCGTCTACGCCAGTGCCGACCGTTTCGGCGTCGAACTGGGTGGGGCACTGAAGAACGTCTACGCGATCATCGCCGGCATGGCTGTGGCCTTGGGAATGGGCGAGAACACCAAGAGCATGCTGATTACTCGGGCCTTGGCCGAGATGACCCGCTTCGCCGTCAGCCAGGGCGCCAACCCCATGACCTTCCTCGGCCTGGCCGGTGTCGGTGACCTGATCGTCACCTGCTCCTCGCCCAAGAGCCGCAACTATCAGGTTGGCTACGCACTGGGTCAGGGCCAAAGCCTGGAAGAGGCGGTCAACCGCCTGGGCGAAGTGGCCGAGGGTGTCAACACGCTCAAGGTGCTCAAGACCAAGGCCCAGCAAGTGCAGGTGTACATGCCGCTGGTCGCTGGCCTGCATGCCATCCTGTTCGAAGGCCGCACGCTGAACCAGGTGATCGAGCACCTGATGCGCGCCGAGCCCAAGACCGATGTCGATTTCATTTCCATCAGCGGTTTCAACTGAGCCCTTGGCGGCTCTGACACGAGCAAGGAGCAACACATGAACGATACGCCCGAACGCGCCCAGCGCGAGTCGATCATCCTGCGGGTGCTGTGGATGCTGGTGTTCCTGGTGGTCTGGCAACTGGCCGAGGTGCTGCTGGGTGGCCTGGTGCTTGTACAGTTGATCTACCGACTGGTGTATGGGGCGCCGAGCGCCAGTCTCATGAACTTCGGTGACAGCCTGAGCCAGTACCTGGCACAGATCGGCCGTTTCGGCAGTTTCCACAGCGACCAGAAGCCATGGCCGTTCGCTGACTGGCCGGCCCCGCGTGCGCCGGAAGGTGAAGCCGCGCACGCCGTCGCGCCGGCCGCGCATCCAGTGCGTGACGAGGAACCCAAGCTGTGAAGCTGTGGGTGCTGCGCCACGGTGAAGCCGAGCCGCGGGCCAATAAAGACGCCGAGCGCCGGCTGACTGCCCATGGTCGCGAGCAGGTGTTGCACAGTGCTGCTCGCCTGATCGGGCAGCCATTGCAGGCGATTTTCGCCAGCCCTTACGTGCGCGCCCAGCAGACCGCCGCGTTGGTGCATGACACCCTGGGCTTCGCCGAACCGGTGCGCACAGTGCCCTGGCTGACGCCCGAGGGTGATGTGCAGCAGGTCATCGGCGAAATCGAGCGCCTGGGGTTTGAGCAGGTGTTGCTGGTCAGCCACCAGCCGTTGGTCGGTAACCTGGTCGGGGCGCTGGAGCACGGCCACAGGCAACAGCCGGCAGCCATGAGTACTGCCAGCCTGGCGGAACTGGAAGGTGAGTGGCCGCTGGCCGGGTTGATGACCCTTCGGGCCATCCACTCACCCGCTTGAACGTGCGATGGCTTGTGCAGGCCACTGTTTCGCTCGGACTTGAATGCTGGCGTGGGTAATGATCGATAAGGCAACTGGCATTTTTGTCAGTTGTCGCGCTTCACCAGCGCTTGCTAGCGTTGCCCCACGGCAAATATCAGGGAATGGCGAATGAGGGGTGAAATGCTGGAACTGTTGCGTTGCTTGGACCTGCAACCCACCCTGGAACAGGTTGACCAAGGTACTTCGCTGGATTTCGCCCAATACAGCCTGCTGCGCGAATCGGCCGATGCCAAGCTGTACCACCTGATGCGCAAGGTGAACGACAACCCCAGGCTGGAGCCCGCAGCGAGGCAACAATGCGAGCAGGACCTGCGTACATTGCAGGACGCCTGCCTTCGGGTCTCGCACCTGCTGCAAACCAGTTGTCTGGCCTTGCGCCGCCTGCAACTGGACTGCCAGGACCAGCGTCTGGCCCGCGAGGCGCTGGAGAGCCAAGTGGCCTACATGCAGGCTTGCCTGCGGCGGTCGTTGAGCAGTTTCGACCGTTCGGCATGACCTGATCCCCCTCGCCGATGACCTTTATGGACATTGCCGAACCGCTGCGCGATGCCGACAATGGGCCATCATTCCGCTCCGGACCAGGCGCCATGTCGCAGCAGATCTTCTTCGCTCATGCCAACGGTTTCCCATCGGCCACCTACGGCAAGCTGTTTGCAGCGCTGGCGCCGGACTATCAGGTGCAGCACCTGGCCCAGCATGCCCATGACCCGCGCTTTCCCGTGGACGAAAACTGGCAAAGCCTGGTCGATGAATTGTTGCATCACCTGGCGCAGCAGGACCAGCCAGTCTGGGGCGTTGGTCATTCGCTGGGTGGCGTGTTGCACCTGCACGCAGCATTGCGCTGCCCCGAGTACTACCGGGGGCTGGTAATGCTCGACTCTCCGGTGCTCACCCGCGCTGATCAATGGCTGCTGCGCACTGCCAAGCGCTTTGGTTTCATCGACCGCATCACACCGGCCGGGCGCACCCTGGGGCGTCGCGAAACCTTCAACGACCGCGACAGCGCCCGGGACTATTTCGCGGGCAAATCACTGTTCCGTCATTTCGATCCCGATTGCCTCGACGCTTATGTAGAACACGGCCTGCAGGCGGTGGAGCAGGGGCTACAGTTGCGCTTCGACCCTGCCACTGAAATCAGCATCTACCGCAGCATCCCGCATACCAGCCCCGCCCCTGCGCGCCAGTTGCAGGTACCGCTGGCCATGGTGCGCGGCAACCGCAGCAACGTCATTCGTCGCCACCACACCTTGGCTGTGCGCGGCATGCCCAAAGGTGAATACCACAGCGTACCGGGTGGGCACATGTTCCCGCTTGAGCGTCCGGCCGACACTGCCAGCCTGATCAAGGGCCTGTTCGACCGCTGGAGCCAGGCATGAGCGCGCACGTAGAGGAAATTCGCCTGAGCCTGGGCCATATCGAGCTGGCTGCACACCTGTTCGGCCCCGAAGACGGGCTGCCGGTGATTGCCCTGCATGGCTGGCTGGACAACGCCAACAGCTTTGCCCGCCTGGCACCGCAACTGAAAGGGCTACGCATCGTCGCCCTGGACCTGGCCGGCCATGGTTACTCGGAGCACCGCCCGCTCGGTGCCGGTTATGCCCTGGCCGACTATGCCCATGACGTGCTGCGCGTGGCCGAGCAACTGGGTTGGCAGCGTTTCGCCCTGCTGGGGCATTCGCTGGGCGCGATCATTTCGGTGCAACTGGCCGGGGCATTGCCCGATCGGGTCAGTCACCTGGCGTTGATCGACGGCGTCATCCCGCCGACCGGCGCCGAACAGGATGCCGGCGAGCGCTTAGGGATGGCACTGCAAGCCCAGTTGCGGCTGGATGGCAAACGCAAGTCGGTGTATGCGACATTGGAAGCCGGTGTGCAAGCCCGGATGAAAGGCATGGTCGCGGTCAGCCGCGAGGCGGCCGAGCTGCTGGCCCAGCGTGGCCTTATGCCGGTGCCCGGTGGCTACAGCTGGCGCAGCGACAGCCGCTTGACCCTGCCCTCACCGGTGCGCCTGAGCGAGGCCCAGGCCATGGCCTATGTGCGGCGGGTGAGTTGCCCGGCGCTGTTGGTGGTGGCTGCCGACGGCATGCTGGCGCGCCACACCGGGTTGCTGGAGCAGCTACCCTTTGAACAGGTGACGCTGCCCGGCGGCCATCACCTGCACCTGAATGATGCGCAGGGCGCGGTCCTTGTTGCAGACTGTATCAATCGCTTCTTTGGCTTTGCTTGACTTGCACCGGACAAGTGTCGAGGCTTGGCGGGTTGAACAGGGAGACAACCATGCAACTGCCAGACATCCTGGAGCTTCAATTCGGCGCTGAGCGCCGCCTGGTTCGCCAATGAGCGCGCCTGTTTCCATTCGCACTGCCCTGGCGGCCTGCCTGGTGCTCGCCAGCCCCGTGTTGTGGGCCGGTAGCCTGCCGGTACCGCAGGACGCCAAGGTGGTTGATCAACGCCCGGCCGTCGAGCAGGAGCGGGTCTACCCGATGGGCCCGTTGCGCAAGATCAGTGGCCGCCTGCGGGTCGATGACAAGGTCGAGAGCCGTGGTCAGGTCAGCTCGGTGACCTACGAATTGCCCGTTGAACGTACTGCCCGTGAGGCCTTCACCAATGCTCGCGAAGCACTTGTACGTGACGGTGGCTACCCGTTGTTCTGGTGCCAGGGGCGTGATTGCGGTGAGGCCAGCCTGTGGGCCAATGATGTATTCGGCAATGCCCGCCTCAACGGTGGCGATGAGCAGCAGGCGTTCATTTTGCTACGCCGCTCGGCAGAAGAGGCCGACACCCTGGTCGCGCTGTACAGCGTTACCCGTGGCAACCGCCGCGCCTACCTGCATGTGGAAGAGTTCATCGCAGGCAGCCCGCTGGGCGAGCTGCTGCCAACCGCGGCCACGGTGCTGCGCGAAATGCTCGACACCGGCAAGCTCGACTACCCTGACCTTGCCGCGCCGCAAGACACCTGGGTAAACCTGCTGGCCCGCAGCCTGAACCTCGACAGCAGCTTGCGCGTCAGCCTCAGTGGCGCCCAGGCTGAGGCCTGGCGCGAGGCGCTGGTCAAGGCCGGGGTGCGCAGCCGCCGCCTTGAAGTCGGCAGTGCGCCTGCAGACGGCCTGCACCTTGAACTGATCCGTTGAACGAGCACCATCATGGTTAACAATGATCGCCTGCTGGTCCAGATTCTGCTGGTGGCGTTGCTGGGTGCCGGCCTGTGGGTGATGGCACCGTTCATATCGGCATTGCTGTGGGGGGCCATCCTGGCCTTTGCCAGCTGGCCGTTGATGCGCTTCCTGACGCGCCTGCTGGGCGGGCGTGAGACGCTGGCAGCCGGCCTGCTGACCATGGCCTGGATCCTGATCGTGGCACTGCCGCTGGTGTGGCTGGGGTTCAACCTGGCCGATCACATTCGCGACGCTACGGCGTTTGTGCGTGACGTGCAGGTCGACGGCCTGCCCGATGCGCCGGCCTGGCTGGGTGGCATTCCCTTCGTTGGCGAGCGTCTGGTCAATAGTTGGCAATCGCTGGACCAGCAAGGCGCAGCCTTGCTTGCCTCGATCAAGCCTTACTTAGGGCAAGTGGGCAACTGGTTGCTGGCGCGCAGCGCGCAGATTGGCAGCGGCGTGCTGGAGCTGACCCTGAGCCTGGTGTTCGTGTTCTTCTTCTACCGCGACGGGCCGCGTTTGGCGGCATTCGTGCTGCGCTTGCTGCACCGGCTGGTGGGCGAACGTGCCGAATATTACCTGGAACTGGTAGCCGCTACCGTTCAGCGGGTGGTCAACGGGGTGATCGGCACGGCGGCCGCGCAGGCCCTGCTGGCGCTGATCGGCTTCCTGATCGCGGGGGTGCCCGGGGCGATCGTGCTGGGGGTGGTGACCTTCATGCTCAGCCTGATCCCCATGGGGCCGCCACTGGCATGGATCCCGGCCACCGCTTGGTTGGTGTGGAAGGGCGAATACGGCATGGCGGTGTTCCTGGGAGTCTGGGGCACGTTCGTCATCAGCGGCGTGGACAACGTGCTCAAACCGTACCTGATCAGCCGTGGCGGCAACCTGCCGCTGGTGATCGTGCTGCTGGGCGTGTTCGGTGGCTTGCTTGCCTTTGGCTTCATTGGCCTGTTCATCGGGCCGACCTTGCTGGCGGTAGGCTACAGCCTGTTGCTGGACTGGAGCCGTAACGCGGCGCAGCAGCCGCCACAACAGTAAGCCTGTAACGGCCCTTTCGCGGGCACGCCCGCTCCCACAGGTACCACACAGGCCTTGAAGGCTGTGCAGTATCTGTGGGAGCGGGCGTGCCCGCGAAAGGGCCGTTACAGGCAGACCACAACGCTGATTTTTACGCATTCTTTATACCCACCCCCACACCCCGCTCTCGCCCCTTTACGCCCCTCCCTCGGACAATTTCCCTAAAGCGGCCCAAGCCGTAACACGGGGAGAACCACACATGAACATGCTCGACGGGCTGTCACTGCTGCTGGCAGTGGCATTGGCGTTTTATCTGCTGGTGGCGCTGCTGCGCGCCGATCGCAGCTAGGGAGCGGCCATGCACAGTTACGATTTCGCCTTGCTCCTGGCATTCTTTGCCATCGTGCTGCTACCGGCACCCTGGCTCGGGCGGTTCTACTTCAAGGTCATGGAGGGCCAGCGTACCTGGCTGACGCCTGTGCTGGGGCCGGTCGAGCAGGGCTGTTACCGGCTGGCAGGTGTGAACGCCAACCAGGAGCAGAACTGGCGGCAATACGCTCTGGCCCTGCTGGCGTTCAACCTGGTCGGCTTCCTGCTGCTGTTCGCAGTGCTGCAGTTGCAGGGTTACCTGCCATTCAACCCTCAGCACCTGCCTGGCCAGGAATGGTCACTGGCGTTCAACACCGCCGTCAGTTTCGTTACCAACACCAACTGGCAGGCCTACAGCGGTGAGGCGTCGGTCAGCTACCTGAGCCAGATGCTTGGCCTGACCGTGCAGAACTTTGTCAGCCCTGCCACCGGCCTGGCTGTGCTGGTTGCCCTGTGCCGCGGTATCGCCCGGCGCAGTGCGACGACGCTGGGCAACTTCTGGGTCGACATGACCCGCGCCACCCTCTACGGCCTGTTGCCGCTGTGCGTCCTGCTGGCGCTGTTGCTGGTCTGGCAGGGCGTGCCGCAGACCTTTGCCGACTACGCCCACGCGCTGACCTTGCAAGGTGCCGACCAGACCATTCCGTTGGGGCCGGCCGCCAGCCAGATCGCCATCAAGCAACTGGGTACCAATGGCGGCGGCTTCTTCGGCGTCAACTCGTCGCACCCGTTCGAGAACCCTACGGCCTGGAGCAACCTGTTCGAGGTGGCGTCGATCATCCTCATTCCGGTGGCTTTGGTGTTCACCTTCGGTCACTACGTGAAGGATCTGCGCCAGAGCCGCGCCATCCTCGCCTGCATGCTTGCCCTGTTCCTGATCGGTGGCAGCACGGCGTTGTGGTCCGAGCACCAGCCGAACCCAGCGCTGGAAAGCACGCAGGTGCAGCAGACCGCCCCCCTGGAGGGCAAGGAAAGCCGCTTCGGCACCACCGGTTCGGTGCTGTGGGCGGTCACCACTACCGCCGCCTCCAACGGTTCGGTCAACGCCATGCACGACAGCCTGAACCCGCTGACCGGTATGGTGGCGATGGTCAACATGATGGTCGGCGAGGTGATCTTCGGCGGTGTTGGCGCCGGGCTGTACGGCATGTTGCTGTTCGTGCTGATCGCGGTGTTCCTGGCCGGACTGATGATTGGGCGCACGCCGGAATACCTGGGCAAGAAACTGCAGGCCCGTGAGGTGCAACTGCTGGTGGCAACCCTGCTGGTGATGCCGGTTGGTGTGCTGGTACTTGGCGCCATCGCCGCCAGCTTGCCAGGCCCGGCCGGGGCGGTCACCAACCCGGGGGCGCATGGATTCAGCCAGTTGCTGTATGCCTATACCTCGGGTTCGGCCAACAACGGCTCGGCCTTTGCCGGCTTTGGCGCCAACACCGTGTATCACAACCTGATGATCGGCCTGGCCATGCTCATCGGCCGCTTCGGCTACATCCTGCCGATACTGGCGTTGGCCGGCAGCCTGGCGGCGAAGAAAAGCGCGCCGCTGGGGCAGAACAGCTTCCCCACCCACGGCCCGCTGTTCACCGGCTTGCTGCTGGTGACCATCCTGCTGATCGGAGGCCTGACCTTCCTGCCGTCCCTGGCCCTTGGGCCAATCGCCGAACACCTTAGCCTGGGTTTTTGAGGACCGATCATGAACATGCCCATTCCTGAAGTGAATAGCCGGCACAGTGCCAAGGACCAGACCCGCTTCGCCGCGCTGTGGCGCCCGGCGCTGGTGCAGGCGTTCGTCAAGCTCGACCCGCGTCAGCTCAAACGTTCACCGGTAATGCTGGTGGTGGCCCTGACCGCAGTACTGACCACCGTGCTGTGCTTTGCGCCCGGCGGCGGCGTGAGCACCGGTGTTGCGGTGCAGATTGCCCTGTGGCTGTGGTTCACCGTGTTGTTCGCCAACTTCGCCGAGGCGTTGGCCGAAGGCCGTGGCAAGGCCCGCGCCGACAGCCTCAAGGCCGGCAGCCAGGGCCTGACCGCCCAGCGTCGTCTGCGTGATGGCAGCTACGAGACGGTGGCTGCCAGCGCGCTGCGCAAGGACGACGTGGTACGCGTGGTGGCCGGCGAGATTATCCCCGGCGACGGCGAGGTGCTTGAAGGCATTGCGGCCGTCAACGAGGCCGCCGTTACCGGTGAGTCCGCGCCGGTAATACGCGAATCAGGCGGCGACCGCTCGGCGGTGACCGGTAATACGCGGCTGGTCTCCGACTGGCTGCTTATCCGCATCACCAGCAATCCGGGCGAGTCGACCCTGGACCGCATGATCGCCCTGGTCGAAGGTGCCAAACGGCAGAAGACCCCGAACGAAATCGCCCTCGACATCCTGCTGATCGGCCTGACCCTGATTTTCCTGATCGTGGTGGTGACCTTGCAGCCGTTCGCCCACTTCGTGGGTGGCAGCCTGCCGCTGATCTTCCTGGCCGCGCTGCTGGTGACGCTGATCCCTACCACCATCGGCGGTCTGCTGTCGGCCATCGGCATCGCCGGCATGGACAGGCTGGTACGGCTGAATGTCATTGCCCGCTCCGGCCGCGCGGTCGAGGCGGCCGGGGACGTGCATACGTTGATGCTCGACAAGACCGGCACCATCACCTTCGGCAACCGCCGCTGCAGCGCACTGCATGCGGCACCGGGCATTACCGCCAAGGAACTGGGGGAGGGTGCCTTGCTGGCCTCGCTGGCCGACGACACCGCCGAAGGCAAGTCGATTGTCGAATACCTGCGCCAGTTGCACGACTTCGTCGACCCGCCTGCCGGGCACTTCGAAGCGGTGGCTTTCAGTGCCGAGACACGCCTGTCGGGCATCGACTTCGAGCAGCACCGCTACCGCAAGGGCGCCGTCGATGCGGTGCTGGCATTCGTCGGTATGCAACGCATGGATATGCCGGCGGCGCTGGCCCGCGAAGTCGATCGCATCGCGCAGAGTGGCGGTACACCGTTGCTGGTGTGCGTCGACAAGCGCTTGCTTGGCGTGATCCACCTCAAGGACGTGGTCAAGCCTGGTATCCGCGAGCGCTTCGCCGAGCTGCGCAAGCTGGGCATCCGCACGGTGATGGTGACCGGCGACAATCCGCTGACTGCGGCCGCCATCGCCGCCGAAGCGGGGGTGGATGACGTACTGGCCGAGGCCACACCCGAGAAGAAGCTGGCGCGCATTCGCCAGGAGCAGAATGACGGCCGCCTGGTTGCCATGTGCGGCGACGGTGCCAACGACGCCCCGGCACTGGCCCAGGCTGACGTAGGCATGGCCATGAACGATGGCACTCAGGCTGCACGGGAGGCAGCCAACATGGTCGACCTGGACAGCGACCCTACCAAGCTGCTGGACGTAGTCCAGGTCGGCAAGGAGCTGCTGGTCACCCGTGGTGCGCTGACAACATTCTCCATTGCCAACGACGTGGCCAAATACTTTGCCATCCTGCCGGCGCTGTTCGCTGCCATCTACCCGCAACTGGGCGTGCTCAACCTGATGCAACTGGCCAGCCCGCAGAGCGCGATCCTGTCGGCCATTGTGTTCAACGCGCTGATCATCATCGTGCTGATTCCGCTGGCGCTGCGTGGGGTGCGCGTGCAGGCGGTCAGTGCGGCGCACCTGTTGCGGCGCAACCTGCTGATCTACGGGCTGGGTGGCATTGTGGTGCCGTTTGCCGGGATCAAGCTGATCGACCTGCTGCTCAATGCCCTGAACCTGGTCTGAGGAGGCCACCATGACTGCTTATCTACGCCCGGCATTGAGCCTGGCTTTGTTCATGACCCTGGTGACCGGCGCCCTGTATCCGCTGGCGGTGACCGGTATTGCTCAGGTCGCTTTCCCGAACCAGGCCAACGGTAGCCTGGTACGCGATGCGCAAGGGCAGGTGCGGGGTTCGGCATTGATCGCCCAGGACTTCCAGGGCGATGGCTGGTTCCACTCGCGGCCCTCGGCAGGTGCCTACGCGACCGTGGCCAGCGGTGCCAGCAACCTGTCGCCGAGCAACCCGGCGCTGGCTGAGCGGGTAAAGGGCGATGCGGCCACGTTGTATCAGGCGCAGCAGGGGCCAGTGCCGCAGGCGCTGCTGACCACCTCGGGCAGCGGCCTGGACCCGCACTTGCCACCGGAGGCCTTGGCCTATCAGATCCCGCGGGTGGCGGCGGCACGGCAGCTGCCGGTCGAGCGCTTGCAAGCCTTGCTGGAACAGGCCACCCTCCACCCTTTGATCGGCCCGCCGGTGGTCAACGTGCTGGCATTGAACCAGGCCTTGGAAAAGCTCGCCATTGTCAGGTAATCGAAGCGCTGGCAGGAAGCCTGTAGGAGCGGGTTCACCCGCGAATGCGGTGGTGGTGCCACTGACGTATTCGCGGGTAAACCCGCTCCTACAGTCAAGGGGCTTTCCCTGAACTGGCCGACTGCTGGAAAAAGCAAAGGATGAAGCATGAGTGATTCCGCCCGCGCCGATGCGCTGCTGGCCAACCTTCCGCGAAATGGCCGGGGCCGGTTGAAGGTGTTCCTTGGCGCCGCCCCTGGCGTCGGCAAGACCTTCGCCATGCTCCAGGCCGCACACGCCCAGCAACGCCAGGGCGTGCAGGTGTTGGCCGGGGTGGTCGAAACCCATGGCCGCGCCGAAACCGAAGCGTTGCTCGGAGGGCTGCATCAGCAGCCCTTGTTGCGTAGCCAGTACCGTGGCGTCACCCTCGAGGAAATGGACCTTGACGGCCTGCTGCGTGCCGCGCCGGCCTTGGCCCTGGTGGACGAACTGGCCCACACGAACGCCCCCGGCAGCCGCCACGCCAAGCGCTGGCAGGACGTACAGGAACTCTTGGCCGCAGGCATCGACGTGTACACCACGGTCAACGTCCAGCATCTGGAAAGCCTCAACGACAAGGTCCGCGACATTACCGGCGTGCAAGTGCGCGAGACCCTGCCGGACTGGGTGCTGCAGGAAGCGTTCGAGCTGGTGCTGATCGACTTGCCTCCGCGCGAGCTGCTCGAACGCCTGCGCGAAGGCAAGGTGTACGTGCCCGAGCAGGCTCGGGCGGCCATCGATGCGTATTTTTCGCAAACCAACCTCACCGCCCTGCGCGAGCTGGCCATGCAGACCGCCGCTGCTCAGGTCGATGCCGACCTGGCCCACGGCTATCGTCAGCGTGGCCAAGAGGCGCCGGCCTTGCGTGGCCGGTTGCTGGTGGGCATCGAGGGTGACGACCAGGCCGAACGCCTGGTGCGCCATGCCTGTCGCGTGGCCCAGCGCCGCCACCTGCCCTGGAGCTTGGTGCACGTGGACAACGGCCGCCTGCGTGACGAAACCGCACGGCAGCGTTTGCAAGCCGCGCAGCAGTTGGCCGAGCGACTGGGCGGGGAGGTGGTGCAGCTGCGTGCTGGCGAAGTGGCCCGCACGCTGATCCAGCATGCTGCCGAGCGGCGGGCCAGCCTGGTGCTGGTCGGGCAGTCTCGCAATCGCCTGCGTCGGCGTTTGTTCGGCGCTGGTGTGGCGGCGCGGCTACTGCGCGAAAGCCATGGCCTGGAGATCAATGTGCTGGACCGCGAGGTGCAGCCGCCAGCGCCGCGTTCAGCGGTGCGGCGGGTGTGGGTGTGGCGTCATTACCTGCTGGCGCTGCTGGCCACCGTGATGGCTGCGGGGCTGGCCTGGGCGGTGTCCAGTGTGCTCGCGTTGCCCAATATCTCGCTGGTGTTCCTGGCGGCGGTGTTGCTGGTGGCGGTGCGCAGTAGCCTGGGACCTGCGCTGGCTTGCGCCGCACTGTCATTCCTGGTCTATGACTTTCTGTTCATACCGCCCAACTTCTCGTTCACCATCCAGCGCGAAGAAGACGTGCTGACCCTGGTGTTCTTTCTGTTGATGGCTGCGCTCACCGGCAACCTGGCCGCGCGCCAGCGTCGCCAGTTGCAGGCGCTGCGCGAGACCCAGGCGCAGACCAGCCAGTTGCTCGACCTGTCTCGCCGGTTGACGGTCGCCACCGACCGCCAAGCCATATTCAAGGCTGCCGGCCAGCACCTGGACGGCTGGCAGGACACCCAGGTGTGCTTGCTGGAGCGCAACGCCGAAGGCCAGTTGCAAGTGGCCAGTGGGGAAGTCCACACCTTCAGCGACACCGAACGGGCTGCTGCCGATTGGGCCTGGCAGCACGGGCAGGCTGCCGGCCACGGCAGCGATACCCTGCCAAATGGCCGCTGGTGGTGGTGGCCGTTGGCGGTGGACGATCAGCCTCTGGCGCTGCTGGGTGTGCGCCCGCGCACCGGACAGCCGCTCAGCGACCCGCGCCGGCGCCTGCTCACCGCCCTAGGCCAGCCACTGGCCCAGGCCTTGGCCCGCGCACGCCTGGCCGAACAGCTGGAAGCCGCACGCCTGCACGGCGAAACCGAGCAACTGCGCAGCGCCCTGCTGGCTTCCGTATCCCATGACTTGCGCACGCCGTTGACCGCCATGCGTGGCAGCATCGACAGCCTGCTGGCGTTGGGCGACGCGATCCCGGTTGAAGACCGCCGCGAGCTGCTGGAGGGCACCCGCAACGAGGCCGAACGCCTCGATCGCTACATCCAGAACCTGCTGGACATGACCCGCCTGGGCCATGGCGGCCTCAAGCTGGCCCGCGACTGGGTGGCCCCGGCGGACATCGTCGGCAGTGCGCTCAACCGCCTGCGGGTGGTGCTGGCGCCGCTGCGCGTGCACACTGACGTGCCGGCCGAGTTGCCATTGCTGTTCGTGCATGCGGCGTTGATCGAGCAAGCGTTGGTCAACGTGCTGGAAAACGCCGCACGCTTTTCGCCGGCCAATGGTCGGCTTGAGCTGCAGGTGGCCGTGCATGACGACCAGCTGCGCTTGACCGTCAGCGACCAGGGCCCCGGCATTCCTGAAGCCGACCGTGAGAAAATCTTCGACATGTTCTATACCGCCGCCCGTGGCGACCGCGGCGGGCAGGGTACCGGCCTGGGCCTGGCAATTTGCCAGGGCATGATCGGTGCCCATGGCGGGCAGATTCTGGTGGGCGAAGGCATCGATGGCCAAGGCACCAGCATCACTCTATGCTTGCCGCTGCCTCCTCAACCTGAAGCCGAAAGCGAAGCCCCATGAGCCAGTCCGCCACCCTGTTGGTCATCGATGATGAACCGCAGATCCGCAAGTTCCTGCGTATCAGTCTGGCCTCGCAAGGCTACAAGGTGCTGGAGGCTGCCACCGGTGCCGAGGGGTTGGCCCAGGCGGCACTGGGCAAGCCGGACCTGGTGGTGCTCGACCTGGGGCTGCCGGACATGGACGGCCAGCAGGTGCTGCGTGAATTGCGCGAATGGAGTGCAGTGCCGGTGATGGTGTTGTCGGTGCGTGCCAGTGAAGTGCAGAAGGTCGATGCGCTGGATGGTGGCGCCAATGACTATGTGACCAAGCCGTTCGGTATCCAGGAGTTTCTCGCGCGCGTGCGGGCTTTGCTGCGCCAGGTGCCACAAGCCGGCGGCTCGGAAGTGGCGGCCAGCTTTGGGCCGCTGACGGTGGATTTTGCCTACCGCCGGGTGACGCTCGACGGTGTGGAGGTGGCATTGACACGCAAGGAGTATGCGTTGCTGGCGCTGTTGGCCGGGCACCCTGGGCGGGTGATTACCCAGCAGCAGCTGCTCAAGGATATCTGGGGGCCTACCCATGCGGAGGATACCCACTACCTGCGGATCGTGGTCGGGCATCTGCGACAGAAACTGGGCGATGACCCCACGGCGCCGCGGTTCATCATTACCGAGGCGGGGGTTGGGTACAGGTTGGTAGCGCCGACAGCATAACCCGCTCCCTCAGCCCAAAGGGCTGGGCGGGCGCCTGCAGGGCAGGGACTCGCGCAAGGGGTATCAGGCCCTGGGTGGTTCCTTCTCGAACACCTGGCGCATGACTTCCAGGTAGCGGCGCGCGCCCAGGCCCAACGGGCGCGACTTGATCCAGATGATGTCTACCCACAAGCGCAGGCGGCTGGCCATGTTGTCGAAGCGCACCTCGGCCAGTGCGCCCGAGGTTATCAGCGGTTCGACCAATGGCTGCGGCAGGTAGGCCCAGCCCAGCCCGGACTGCACCAGGTCCAGCGTGGCCAGGTAGCTGTCGGTCAGCCAGATGCGCCGGGACAGCACCATGCGCGGGTCCGATCCGGTGGCCTTGCCCGAGGCCACGATGATCTGCCGTTGTTCGGCAAAGGCCTCCTCCGGCAGTGGCGTACCGCTGTTCTGCCCGGCCGGATGGCGCGGTGACGCTACGGCCACCAGCAGTTGGCTGCCGGCTTCGAGGAATGACTCGCGCTCGTCGATGCCGGGCCGTTCGAACACCAGTGCCAACTGCACACTGCCGTCATGCAGCAGGCGAATGGCCTCGGTCTGGGTGGCCGAACGTACCTCGACTTCCAGGCTGGGAAATGCCTGGGCGAGGATTTCCAGTGGTTGGCTCCAGCGGCCGGTTTGCAACTCGGGCGCCATGGCGATGGTCAGGCGTTTTTCCAGGCCTTGGTGCAGTTGCAGGGCCTGGGCGTCGAGCAGGTTGAGCTGGCAGATCACCTGCCTGGCCTGGGGTTCAAGGGCCAGGGCCGCGCTGGTGGGCAGGGCCTTGCGCGTGGCCCGGTCGAACAGCGGCAGGTCCAGTTCGGCCTCGAGCTGGGCGATCGCCATGCTCACGGCTGAAGGCACACGGCCCAGCTTGCGGGCGGCGGCGGAGAACGAGCCGGCATCGAGCACCGCGAGGAAAATTGCCAAGGAGTCGCTGCTAAAGGCCATTGTCAGTAAACCTGATGATGATCATCTTTTATTGCTAAAAATTATGAACATTAATGCACCTGCAGGACAGTCCTCTCAATGGAGAAAAGCGTGCACAGACCAACCGCTTGGCATATCACCCACTGGAGTTCCGACCCGTTCAGCCTCGGGGCCTACAGTTCCTTGCTGCCAGGAGGGTTGCCGCAGCATCGAAGCGCCCTTGGCCATGTGCTGCATGGGCGCTTGGTCATTGCTGGAGAAGCCTGTAATGCCAGCGCTCCGGCAATGACTCATGGTGCGTGGAATGATGGGCTGCGCGCCGCCGAGGCAGCCGTGAGTGCCGGGGCGAGCAAGGTGATCGTGATCGGTGCGGGGTGTGCAGGCCTGGCTGCCGCTCAACGCTTGCGGGAAAGGGGCGTCGATTGCACGGTGCTGGAGGCGCGTGGGCGAACGGGTGGGCGCGCCCACACTGTCGAGTTGGGCGGCGTGAAAGCAGATGCAGGTGCGGCCTGGCTTCAGCATTTTGCCGAGAACCCATTGGCCGCTGTTGCACTTCAACATGGCTTGGCTTGCGTCGAGACCGATTTCAGTTGTCCGCTTGCAGCAGCACGGGGCGGGGCGTTGCCGGATGTCGACGCCGCCTGGGATGCCTTGATCAGGCGTCTCGATCGGCAACAGCCTTTGTCTGACGCGATCAATGGCTATATGGCCACACTCGACCCCGCGCTCGCGCGTGCCACGCAGTTTGCCATCGACGCCAACCTTGTACTGGAAGCGTGTTTGCCCGTCGAGCAACTGTCGATCTGTGCCTTGGATGAGGAGGGGGTCGGGCATGGTGATCGTATGCTGCCAGGCGGCTACAGCGAGCTTGTTGACTTGCTGTCGAAGAACCTGGATATCCGCCTGGACAGTCCTGTCACCCACATCGACTGGTCGAGCGAGCGCGTCAAGGTGAATGACGAGGTATGCGACTTCTGCATTTGCACAGTCCCGGTGGGAGTGCTGAAAGCGTTGCACTTTGCCCCTGCGTTACCTGAAATACAGCAGGAAGCGCTGGCGCATCTAGGGATGGGCAAGCTGGAAAAAGTGATTCTGCAGTTCGATGAGCGATGGTGGCCGTGCTCACCCTCAGGCTACCTGCGCTGGTACGACGTACCCGCCAGTTGGGGGGAATGGCTAGACCTGACCGATGCTGTCGGCAAGCCCACCATTGCCGGGCTGATTGCCGCCGATGCGATCGAGCGGCAGTTCACCGGGCGTACCGATGAGCAGGTGGCCATGGCCGCGTGTGAGGCATTGCAGGCGTGGGCCGCAGCCGTCGGGCCCACGCGTTGACACTTACAGGCCTTCGCCCAGCACTCGGTCAATGCTGTCGACAAAGTAGTCCACGCTCGCACGGCTGGTGCACATCGGTGGCTTGATCTTGAGGATGTTCAGGTAGTCGCCGGTCGGCTGCATGAAGATGCCCAGGTCACGCAGGCGATCGCACAGTACCATGGTTTCTTCGGTGGCCGGCTCCAGGGTGGTGCGGTCGCGCACCAGTTCCAGCCCCAGGTAGAAGCCCGAGCCATGTGCCGCGCCGGCCAGCGGGTGCTTGTCGACCAGCGCCTGCAGGCGTGCCTTGAAGTAGCGCCCGGTGTCGCGGGCGTTGTCCCACAGGCCTTCCTCCTGCATGACATCCAGCACCGCCATGCCGATGCGGCAGCTGACCGGGCTGCCACCGGCCGAGGAGAAGAAGTAGCCCTCGGCCTCCAGCGCCTCGGCGATTTCGCGACGGGTGATGACCACGCCCAGTGGTTGGCCGTTACCCATGCCCTTGGCCATGGTAATGATGTCCGGCACCACACCCTGTTCCTCGAAGCCCCAGAAGTACTCGCCCAGGCGACCATAACCCACCTGCACTTCGTCGGCGATGCACACCCCGCCGCGGGCGCGGACCTTGGCATAGGCGTCGCGCAGATAGCCTGCAGGCAGTGAGATGCCGCCGGCATTGCCGTATACCGGTTCGCAGATGATGCCCGCCAGCTGACGGCCTCGGGCGTCGAGGTCGGCCAGCTTGGCGTCGACGTCTTGCAGGTAGTCGGCGGCGCTGTCGGCCCCGCGGAAACGACCGCGGAAGGTGTTCGGTGCTTCGACCGGGTGTACCCAGTCCGGGCGGGTTTCCAGAGCTTGCGGGTTGTCGGCGATCGACGTGGAGATGGCATCGGTGGCCACTGACCAGCCGTGGTAGGCCTCCAGTACGCTGAGCAGGTCGCGCCCGCCGCTGTAGGCCCAGGCCAGGCGAATCGCCAGATCGTTGGCCTCGGTGCCGCTGTTGACCATGAACACCCGGTCGAAACCTTCGGGGGCCAAGTCCAGCAGTCGTTCGGAGAATTCGGTGATCGCTGCGTAATGGAAACGCGAGTTGGTGTTCAGCAGCGACCATTGCCGCGCCGACTCGGCGACCATGCGTGGGTGGCCATGGCCCAGCACCGCGACGTTGTTGAGCATGTCCAGGTAGGAACGGCCCTGCATGTCGATCAGGTAGTTGCGCCAGCCGCGTTCAATGTGCGGCGGTTGCGCGTAGTAGTGCTTCTGCGAGCGGGCGAAGCTGGCATCGCGGCGGGCCAGTAGGGCTTGCGGATCGGGTAGCGGCTCGGCATCGCAATCGAAGCCCAATAATGCGGCTGGCGACGGGCACAGGGCCAGCCACGCAGCAGCCTGTGACGGCGTGGCGAAGAAGGGGGGCTGGATGCTGTTGTCCAGGCACAGTTGTACGCTGAGGCTACTGCCACTGCTGCCCAGGGACTGGCCTTTTTTCACGGCCTGGCCATCTGTCGGCGCATCTTCCAGGCCCTGTAGCCACAACGCCCAGTGTGCGGTGCGCAGGCAGCCCCGGCCATCGCCGTGACGCTGCCAGGTGCCGGCTGCCGGCGCTTGCACCTGGCTGCCGTTGGGCACATGCAGCTCGATGCCAAGGGCACAGGTGGCGGGCTCTTCGGGGCGGTCGATATGGGTTTGCGACAGGCGATATTGCCCGTGCAGGCTGCAGGCCGGGGCGGCCTGCGAGGTCAGCAGTTGCTGGTCGTAACCGGGTTGTTCCCAGTTGCCGGCCTCGAAGTGTTCGCTGAGTACCCCCAGGTCCACCCGTGTGACAGCCTGCCCGGCCAGCTCGGGGAGCAGGGGGGCGCAGCCGTTCAAGTCCGGCGCCGCGGGTTGCAGGCCCGCAGCCTGCAGAATGGCCGCCTCCATCAGGGCGAAAGGCACGGCGGTGGCCGTGTCGAAAATTTCCCATTCGTGGGCAATGTTGTCGCGGGTGTACTGGTTGCCCGGGTCGACGGTTAGCTGTTGTTCGCTGCTCAGTACCAGCACGGCAGCACGGTTCAGCACCAGCGGCCACAGGGCGCGCAGTTCGGCCTCGGTCAGCGGGTTGAGCGCCTGGTAGGCCTGCACGGCAGGCAGGATGCGCAGCGGGTCGCCCTCGGCGTGGTGCAACAGCGCAGCGCAGGTCACCGACAGGTCGGCGATACGCCAGGTGCGCAGCAGGTCGCCGAAATCGATTACGCCTTGCAGTTGCCATTGACGCTGGGCATCACGGGCCCACACGGTGTTGTCGTCGGTGATGTCCAGATGCACGGCCTGACTGGGCAGTTGGTCGATCAGCGGCACCAAGCGCTCGTTGGCCTGTCGCGTGGCGTGTTCGATGCGGGCGCGCTGCCCGTTATCTTTCAGCACTGGCAGCAGGTGATCGATCAGTGCCCCGGCATGCTGCGGGTCCCATTGCAAGGTACGCGCAAGGCCTGGGTGATCGAAATGGGCAAGCGCCTTGTCCAGCTTCGCACAGAGCCCGCCCAGCTCGGCCATCAGGCGTGGTTCCATGTGCTTGAGACGGGTCAGCGGTTGGCCTTCGATGTAATCGAGCAGGCGCAGGCGCAGTGGTTGCGCGTCGATGTCCAGTTCCAGCAACCCCATGCCGTTGTGGGCTGAGCGCACGGCGGGTACCGGCAAACCTTGATTGCGCAGGAAGGCCAGGGCGGCGTGCTGGGCTTCAAGCTCCAGTTGGGCGTAGCTGCCGTGGCAGGCCTTCAGCACATAGCCACCCTGCGGTGTGACCACGCGAAAGTTCAGGTCTTGCTGGCTGCCCAGTACCGAAAGGTTGCCGGCAAGGCCATAGTGGGCCTGCAGCACGGCGTGTGCCTGGGCTTCGCTCAGCGTTGGGCTGGGCTGGCCGGAGCGCTGGATCAGGGTGGCCAGGGCAGGGGAAGCGGGCTGGTGTTGTGGACTGGACATGGGCTCTACCGTGGGTACTGGGAGTTGACGGCGGAGAATTTATGCCCGATTCGGCTGATGATGGAAGACGATTATTGTCAGAAAAATTGATCACTGCCGCTTGATTCTGTTGGCGTGGTAACGAGCGGGGCTTTTCATAGGCTTGGCTTTAGGTGCAGGGCTGATCAATCCCGGATGATCGCCTTGCTGCCCTAGAAAGTCTGCTGGGCATACTCAGAGGAGGAACTTGAATGCTGAAAGCAGTTTCACTGTCTCGGGAAGCTTCTGCTGAAGCAGCCTGTCGAGATACTGCTGTACGCTGTGCGGTGGGTTCTTCAGCGATATTCGCTGCCGCTGGGCAGCTTCGAGGACTGCTGCCTTGTCCAGGTCCCAAAGGTCAGCGATGAAGTCGTCCGGATGCAAGGGTTCAATATCGAAGGCACCAAGAACCGCCTTGGGAAAATCCTTCAAATTGAAGGTGACGATGACCGAAGCGTTGCACTTGATTGCAGCTGCGAGAACATGTCGATCATCCCTATCTGGCAAGTCCAGCCCTTCGACCAGTGAATCGTAGTCAGTGACGAGTGCATCAGGCACCGCAGCATCCATCAGCGATGACGTGCGATCCAAATGTTCAGGCGTGAGGTCAGGTCGGTTGAGTAGCAGATTGCGCTTCCACTCGTCATGAATGCTCGCTGACCAACGTGCCCGGTAGATGCCCGTCAGCGCTAGGTTCATCAGGAAATCACGCAGTGGAGCAGGGTAAAGTACATTCGCGTCGTATATGGCCGTGAAGGGCGAGTGCTTCATTCGTACCCCATCTTCAATTCCTGAGCTTGGGCTGCCAGCGCATCCATCGCAGCGCGGCTCACCCCATCACGTTTGTCCTTGTAGGCAACCAGGTCGGAGAATTTGACACGACGATGGCGGCCTGTCTTGGTGTGCGGAAGCACCGCTTCGTCGAGCAGCTTTACCAAGTGCGGCCGGGAGACGTTAAGCAGGTCTGCTGCTTCCTGGGTAGTTAGTTCGGCGTGGATTGGAACGACTTTGACTGAGTTACCCAAGGCCAGTTCGCTGAGAATTTCGCCGAATAGGCGTAGGGCGAAAGTAGGTACTTCAACAACCTGGCGCTGATTTTCCTCGTTGAGCAGTTCGATCCGTTGGGTATCTGATTTTGTCGAGAGGAACGCTGCCAGCGTGCGGCTTGACTCGACTGCCACGGCAATTTCTTTCTCGTCAGGAAGCACATGGCTAGAGAGGTTGGCGGTGGTCATGGGCATCTCCAGAGCGGTATCGATTGCGGGGCTGTGGCGACGATGCAACAGCCTGAGTTCGAGTTATATTCGAAATATTCGAAAATCGCAATAAACGAAACGACCGATCAAAGGATGATTGCTTGGCGAACACGCACCCTTTCCCTACTAACCCCCAACCTCCAAAAACGCCGCCTCCAGCAACTGTCGGGTATACGGATGCTGCGGCGCATGGAAGATCGCCTGCGCGTCCCCTTGCTCCACCACATGCCCATGCTTGATCACCATCAACTGGTGACTCAACGCCTTCACCACCGCCAGGTCATGGCTGATGAACAGGTAGGTCAGGTTGTACTTTTGCTGCAGGTTACGCAGCAATTCCACCACCTGGCGCTGTACGGTGCGGTCCAGTGCGGACGTGGGTTCATCCAGCAGAATCAGTGCTGGCTTCAACACCAGCGCCCGGGCAATGGCAATGCGCTGGCGCTGCCCGCCGGAAAACTCATGGGGGTAGCGATGGCGCGTGCGCGGGTCCAGGCCTACTTCCTCCAGGGCCGCGATAATCGCCGCTTCCTGTTCCTGCGCGGTGCCAATGCCGTGAATGCGCAGCCCTTCACCGACAATGTCCGCCACGCACATGCGCGGGCTCAGGCTGCCAAACGGGTCCTGGAACACCACCTGCATTTCCCGCCGCAGGGGGCGCACGGCGTTCTGGTTCAGCCCTTCGAGGTTCTGCCCATGAAAGCGGATGCCGCCCTGGCTGGAAATCAGCCGCAGGATCGCCAGGCCCAAAGTGGACTTGCCCGACCCGGATTCGCCAACAATGCCCAGCGTCTGCCCCTGGGGCAAGCTGAAGTTGATCCCGTCCACCGCCTTCACATGGTCGACAGTGCGCTGCAGAAAGCCCTTCTTGATGGGGAACCAGACCTTCAGGTTATCCACCTCCAGCAACGGCGCGCCCACCGGGTTGTGCGCCGGCAGCCCGCTGGGCTCGGCATTGATGAGCATCTGCGTGTAGTGGTGCTGCGGGGCGCTGAACAGTGTGGCGCATTCGGCCTGCTCCACGATCTGCCCGTGCTGCATCACACACACACGATGGGCGATGCGGTGCACCAGGTTCAGGTCATGGCTGATCAGCAACAGGGCCATGCCCAGACGCGCCTGCAGTTCCTTGAGCAGCTCGAGAATCTTAAGCTGCACGGTCACATCCAGCGCTGTGGTCGGCTCGTCGGCAATCAGCAGTTCGGGCTCATTGGCCAGCGCCATGGCGATCATTACCCGCTGGCGCTGCCCGCCCGACAATTCGTGGGGCAGGGCCTTGAGGCGCTTGTGCGGCTCGGGAATGCCGACCATATCCAGCAGCTCCAGCGTGCGCGCAGTCGCTTCCTTGCCGGTCAGGCCCTTGTGCAGCAGGAGGATTTCGTTGATCTGCTTCTCGATGCAATGCAGCGGGTTGAGCGAGGTCATCGGCTCCTGGAAGATCATCGCAATGCGGTTGCCGCGAATGCGTTGCAGGGTCTTCTCGTTCTGCTGCAGCAAGTCCTTGCCTTCGTAGTGGATGCTGCCGCTGGGGTGGCGGGCCAGGGGATAGGGCAGCAGGCGCAAGATCGAGTGTGCGGTGACCGATTTACCCGAGCCACTTTCGCCCACCAAAGCCAGTGTCTCGCCTTTGCGAATGTCGAAGCTGACGCCGCCAACCACCCGGTTGACCTGGTCCCCGGTCACGAACTCCACGGCCAGGTCCCGCACTTCGATCAGGTTCTGTTCACTCATGTCACTTCCTCGGGTCGAAGGCATCGCGAGCGGACTCACCGATGAACACCAGCAGGCTCAGCATCAGCGCCAGCACGGCGAAGGCGCTGATGCCCAGCCACGGGGCCTGCAGGTTGGACTTGCCCTGCGCCACCAGCTCGCCCAGTGAAGGCGAACCGGCAGGCAGGCCGAAGCCAAGGAAGTCCAGGGCGGTGAGGGTGCCGATGGCGCCGGTGAGAATGAACGGCATGAAGGTCATGGTCGAGATCATGGCGTTAGGCAGGATGTGCCGGTACATGATTGCGCCGTTGCGCATGCCCAGCGCGCGGGCGGCGCGCACGTATTCCAGGTTGCGTCCGCGCAGGAACTCGGCGCGTACCACGTCCACCAGGCTCATCCACGAGAACAGCAACATGATGCCCAGCAACCACCAGAAGTTGGGCTGCACGAAGCTGGCCAGGATGATCAGCAGGTACAGCACAGGCAGGCCGGACCAGATTTCCAGAAAGCGTTGCCCGGTCAGGTCGACCCAGCCACCGTAGAACCCCTGCAGGGCGCCGGCGATGACGCCGATAATGGAGCTGGCTACGGTCAAGGTGAGGGCAAACAGTACCGAAATGCGGAAGCCGTAGATTACCCGTGCCAGCACGTCGCGGCCCTGGTCGTCGGTGCCCAGCCAGTTGTCCGCCGAAGGTGGGGCAGGCGCCGGGACACGCAGGTCATAGTTGATGCTCTGGTAGCTGAACGGGATGGGCGCCCACAGCACGAAGCTGTCTTTCTTCGCCAGCAGTTCGCGGATGTAGGGGCTTTTGTAGTTGGCTTCCAGTGGGAATTCACCGCCAAAGGTGGTTTCCGGGTAGCGTTTGAACGCCGGGAAGTACCATTCCCCGTCGTAACGTACGGCGATCGGTTTGTCGTTGGCGATCAGCTCGGCGCCCAGGCTCAGCCCGAACAGAATCAGGAACAGCCACAGCGACCACCAGCCACGGCGGTTGGCCTTGAAACGCTCGAAGCGCCGGCGGTTGAGGGGGGACAAGGCCATGTCAGTGCTCCCGGCTGGCAAAGTCGATGCGTGGATCGACCAGGGTGTAGGTCAGGTCGCCGATCAGTTTCACCACCAGCCCTAGCAGGGTGAAGATGAACAGGGTACCGAAGACCACCGGGTAGTCGCGGTTGATGGCCGCCTCGAAACTCATCAGGCCCAGGCCGTCGAGGCTGAAGATCACCTCGATCAGCAAGGAGCCTGTGAAGAAGATGCCGATGAAGGCCGAAGGGAAGCCGGCGATCACCAGCAGCATGGCGTTGCGGAACACGTGGCCGTACAGCACCCGGGATCGGCTCAGGCCCTTGGCCTTGGCGGTGACCACGTACTGTTTGTTGATCTCGTCGAGGAAGCTGTTCTTGGTCAGCAGGGTCATGGTGGCGAAGTTGCCGATGACCAGCGCGGTGATCGGCAGTACCAGGTGCCAGAAGTAGTCCAGCACCTTGCCGGTGGTGCTCAGTTCGTCGAAGTTGTTGGAGGTGAGGCCACGCAGCGGGAACCAGTCGAAGTAGCTGCCACCGGCGAACAGCACGATCAGCAGGATGGCGAACAGGAACGCCGGGATGGCGTAGCCGACGATGATTGCCGAGCTTGTCCACACGTCGAAGTGGCTGCCGTGGCGCACGGCCTTGGCGATCCCCAGCGGGATCGACACCAGGTACATGATCAGCGTGCTCCACAGCCCCAGCGAGATCGAAACCGGCATCTTCTCGGCGATCAGGTCGATCACCTTGGCATCGCGGAAGAAGCTGTCGCCGAAGTCCAGTCGGGCGTAGTTCTTGATCATGATCCACAGGCGCTCGGGCGGCGACTTGTCGAAGCCGTACATGCGTTCGATTTCAGCGATCAGCGCCGGGTCCAGGCCCTGGGCGCCGCGGTAGTTGGAGCCGGCAACGGAAACCTCGGCGCCGCCACCTGCAATGCGGCTGGTGGCGCCTTCGAAGCCTTCGAGCTTGGCGATCATCTGCTCGACCGGGCCACCGGGAGCGGCCTGGACGATGATGAAGTTGATGATGAGGATGCCGAACAAGGTCGGAATGATCAGCAGCAGGCGGCGCAGGATGTAGGCCAGCATCTTAGTTGGCCTCGTCCGCAGGCGCTTCGCTGACCGCCGGGGTTACCTCGGGCTTGATCCACCAGGTGTCGATGCCGATGTCGTACTTGGGCGACACGTTCGGGTGGCCGATGTGGTTCCAGTAGGCCACACGCCAGGTCTTGATGTGCCAGTTGGGGATCACGTAGTAGCCCCACAGCAACACGCGGTCGAGCGCGCGGCAGTGGTCGATCAGGTTCTGGCGCGAGTCGGCGTTGATCAGCTGTTCCACCAACTGGTCGATGGCCGGGTCGCGCAGGCCAATGAAGTTGCGGCTGCCGGGGTTGTCGGCGGCGGCACTGGACCAGAACTCGCGCTGTTCGTTGCCCGGCGAGTTGGACTGCGGATAACCGCCGACGATCATGTCGTAGTCCCGAGAACGCAGGCGGGTGATGTATTGCGAAACGTCGACCCGGCGGATGTTCAGCTCGATACCGAGGTCGGCGAGGTTGCGTTTGAACGGCAGCAGGATGCGCTCGAACTCGGTCTGCGCCAGCAGGAATTCGATGCTTACCGGCTTGCCTTGGGCGTCGACCATCTTGTCGTCGACGATTTTCCAGCCCGCGTCCTGCAACAACTTGTAGGCCTGGCGCTGTTGCTCGCGGATCATGCCGCTGCCGTCGCTGACCGGGTTGTGGAAGACCTCGCTGAATACTTGCTCGGGCACTTTGCCGCGCAGTGGTTCGAGGATTTTGAGCTCGTTGGGGCTGGGCAGTCCGTGGGCGGCCATTTCCGAGTTGTCGAAGTAGCTGCTGGTGCGGGTGTAAGCGCCGTTGAACAGCTGTTTGTTGGTCCACTCGTAGTCCAGCAGCAGGCTCAGTGCCTGGCGCACGCGAACATCCTGGAACACCGGGCGGCGAATGTTGAAGATGAAACCCTGCATGCCGGTGGGGTTGCCGTTGGGAAGCTCCTCCTTGATCAGGCGACCCTCGCGCACGGCGGGCACGTCGTAGGCGGTGGCCCAGTTCTTTGCGCTGACTTCCAGGGCATAGTCGAACGCCCCGGCCTTGAGTGCTTGGAGGGCGACGGTGGTGTCGCGGTAGGAGTCGAAGGTCATGACATCGAAGTTGTAGAAGCCGCGGTTGATCGGCAGGTCCTTGGCCCAGTAGTCCTTGACCCGCTCGTAGCGCACCGAGCGCCCGGCCTTGACCTTGGCGACCTTGTACGGGCCACTGCCCAACGGGATCTCCAGGTTGCCGCGGTTGAATTCGCGATTTTCGTACCAGTGCCTGGGCAATACCGGCAACTGGCCGAGAATCAGCGGCAGTTCGCGGTTGTTGGTGTGCTTGAACTTGAACAGCACCTTCAGCGGGTTTTCGGCGACCACTTCGGCGACGTCGGCGTAGTACTGGCGGTACAGCGGGGCGCCGTCCTTGATCAGGGCGTTGAAGGTGAACACCACGTCGTCGGCGCGCATCGGATGGCCATCATGGAAGCGCGCTTCGGGGCGCAGGTAGAAACGCACCCAGCTGTTGTCCGGGGCCTTTTCGATCTTGCCGGCAACCAGGCCGTATTCGGTGAACGGTTCATCCTGGCTCTGGCGCATCAGGGTGTCGTAGATAATGCCGATATTCTCGGCCGCCACGCCTTTGTTGATGAACGGATTGAGGCTGTCGAAGCCGCCGAAGCTGGACTGGCGGAAGGTGCCGCCTTTGGGCGCGTCCGGGTTGACGTAGTCGAAGTGCTTGAAGTCGGCGGGGTACTTGGGTGGCTCATCGTAAAGGGTGAGCGCGTGCTGCGGCGCGGCCAGCGCGGGAAGGCTCAGGCAGGCGAGCAACAGGCTGCCTGCCAGCTGGCGCAGACGATGCGTTGGCGTCATTGGGCTTTCTCCGAAGTCTTGATCCACCAACTGTTCAGCCCAAGGGTGTAGGGCGGCGTGGTGACGAAGGCGAACCGGTTGCGGTAGGCCAGGCGATGGTTGTCGAGGTACCAGTTGGGGATCATGTAGTAGTGCCATGAGAGCACGCGGTCCAGGGCGCGGGCGGCGGCGACCTGGTCATCGCGGGTGCGGGCGGCGAGCAGGGTGTCGAGCAGGTGGTCGATCACCGGGTCCTTGACCCCAGCATAGTTCTTGCTGCCCTTTGTCGCGGCCTGGCTGGAATGGAAGTACAGCCACTGTTCGAGGCCGGGGCTCAGGGTCTGGTTCAGGGTCATCAGAATCATGTCGAAATCGAACTGGTCCAGGCGTTGTTTGTACTGGGCGCGGTCCACGGTACGCAAGCGCGCATCGATGCCGATGCTGGACAGGTTTTCGACATAAGGTTGCAGGATGCGTTCAAGGTTGGGGTTTACCAGCAGCAGTTCCATGCGTAATTGCTGGCCCTTGCTGTTGACCAGACGCTGGCCGTGCAGCTTCCAGCCGGCCTCGGCGAGCAGGCCCAGGGCCTGGCGAAGGGTCTGGCGGCTGATGCCCCGGCCATCGGTGTGGCTGACCTTGTACGGCTCGCTGAACAGCTTGGCGGGCAACTGGTCACGGAACGGCGCCAGCAGCAGCCACTCCTTGCCGGTGGGCAGGCCGCTGGCGGCGAACTCGCTGTTGGGGTAGTAGCTGGTCGAGCGGCGGTAGGCGCTGCTGAACAGCGCGCGGTTGGTCCACTCGAAGTCCAGCATCAGCCCCAGTGCCTGGCGTACCCGCGGGTCGCTGAACGCGGCCCGGCGGCTGTTCATGAACAGGCCTTGTGTTTGCGTGGGGATGCTGTGCGGGATTTGTGTCTTGATCACTTCACCCCGGCGCACGGCAGGGAAGTTGTAACCGTTGGCCCAGTTTTTTGCCTGGTGCTCGATATAGATGTCGAACTCGCCGGCCTTGAAGGCTTCGAAGGCCACCGTCGCGTCGCGATAGAACTCGTATTCCACCCGATTGAAATTGTACTTGCCACGGTTGACCGCCAGGTCTTTGCCCCAGTAGTTCTTCACCCGTTCGAACACCAGGCGTCGCCCGGGTTGTACCTGGGTGATGCGGTAGGGGCCGCTGCCCAAAGGGGGCTCGAAGGTGGTGGCCTTGAAGTCGCGCTTCTGCCAGTAGTGTTTGGGCAGCACAGGCATTTCGCCCAGACGCAGGATCAGGAGCGGGTTGCCGGCGCGTTTGAACACGAAGCGGATGCGTAGCGGACCGAGGATGTCTACCCGCTGCACTTCCTGCAGGTTGGTGCGGTAGATCGGGTGGCCATCCTTGAGCAGCGTGCGGTAGGAGAAGGCCACGTCAGCCGAAGTGATCCGCTGGCCGTCATGCCAGCGGGCTTCCGGGCGCAGGTTGAACACCACCCAGCTGCGGTCCTCGCTGTATTCCACCGAGCGGGCGATCAGGCCATAGCTGGAGGTCGGCTCGTCACCAGACGGGTCGTACTGGCCAGTGCCGACCATCAGTGGCTCGTTCAGCTCGCTGATGCCGTACTGCTGGAAATTGGGCGTGGTAATCGGGCTCGACCCCTTGAAAGTGTAGGGGTTGAGCGTGTCGAAGGTGCCAAAAGCCATGGCCCGCAATGTGCCGCCCTTGGGCGCTTGCGGGTTGACCCAGTCGAAGTGGGTGAAAGTGGCTGGGTACTTGAGCGTGCCGAACTGCGCGTATCCGTGGCTTTCGCTCACCATCGCGGCTACGGGAAAGCTCAAGGCCAGGCTGAGTGACAGCAGGAGGGGACGTATCAAGTCGGCATCCGATCCAGAGGCGTTGGGCTTTGATCGAGTACAGTAACAGCTTGGTGGGGTTGGAAAAAGAGAGGGGCTGGGGTTTTCCAGTGGCTGGGTTTTCAGGCCCATTCGCGGGCACGCCCGCTCTCATCAAACAAAATGCAACCCACTGTTTTCTAAGCACTCAAGCGGCCACCAGCTGATACCCCAGTTTCCGGGCTTTGCGGAGCAAAGCCCGGACCTGCCGGTCTTGGCTTCTGGTTTCGAACTCCTCAAGACCTTTTTCAACATAAGCCTGCTTCTTGGTTAAAAGGTTGTACACCAGACGTGCCAACTGATGCGCAGTGGCCTTGATGGCGCAGCTGGTATCCATTCGAGTCAGCCTGGCTCGGTGCGATGCACCAATGAAACCCTTGTCGTTACGGGCATTGGATGCAGCCTGCTTGAGTGCTTGAGCTGCTC